>JAWOEV010000118.1:0-17112 GCA_046482565.1 Lentisphaeria bacterium
GAATGGTTGTGACCTGAACTGCGGCCATGGGTTGTCGCCTAACCCCAGTTTCGCAACTTGGGTTAGGCGACAAATCATGCGATTCGGGGGGGGGTTGGCGGTGAATCATGGTTATCCATGAAAGGCTGGAGGAACGCTTCCCGGAAATCGTAGCCGTTCTTGAAGTCATCGGGTGAGTCGTTTTCACTGGCCCCCAGAAGGTGACTTTCAACCATATGAAACACTATGTCACCTATATCTTCACAGGAGTAAATGCCCCAATCCTGTAAGACATCGAGAGCCAGGGGGCCGAAGCGCTCCAAAGCATACTCGCGGATTTCTTCCAGCAATTCCTGACCCTCAATGTGCCGTACTTCGCCCTGCTCCCGCATTTTAGCCATAGCGTAGGCCACCGATTCGCTGATAAACAAATATGCATCGCGTTTAAAACGCGGATCTTCAGCGATTATCGCATCCAGGCGTTGTTGTTGTTCTTCGGGTTTCATAATTCAAGAGTCGGCCTTTGCCATTTTTTCGGCGATTTTACTTATCACGTTCCGTTTTTCGGCGGCGTCATCGAATTCAACACTGCGGGCCGGAAGCGCCACGCCGTCATCAGCCAGGCGCGGGATAGCATGCACGCACAGATGCGGTCCTACCTGTCCCGCACTGGCACCATTGGCCACTAGCAAATTATAGGCATCACTTTTGGTGGCCCGCATAGTTGCCGCCGCCAATTCCGCCGCTTTCTGCATCAGTTCACCCCATTCTTCCGAGGGCATATGCGTAGGTCCGTTATAATGTTGTTTGGGGATCACCACCAGATGCCCTTTATTAACGGGTGACAGATACAGGAAGCTCAGCACTAGGTCGTCTTCATAAACTTTCTCGACAGGTATTTCCCCGTAAATTATCTTGCAGAAGGCACACTTTTCCGGGATTAATTTTGCTGGATTCATTTAACCTGATTAATTCATGGGTTTAGGAAATCACTATTGTCTTAAGTCTTTCAAAAGGTATGCTTACAGTATAGTATGAACATTTCCGGTTTCGCCGGCATTACGCAACCGGATACAGGGATATAACTTAAATTCGTTTTCAAGGAAACCAAAGTATGCCGGAGCTCCCGGAAGTTGAAACGGTCAGATGCGCTCTTATACCGCACCTGACCAACCAGGTCATAAAAGCGATTAAAGTGCGTCAGCCCAACCTGCGCCGCAAAGTTAAGCCTCAACTGCTCGAACAGGAATTAGGCGGCCAAACTATAATTGCAGTTCGCCGCCGTGGTAAGTTTTTAGTTATAGAGACTGACAACCAACGGGCGCTGGTAATTCATTTGGGAATGACCGGTGCCTTGCGTATTGAAGCAAACTATTCAGCTGAACCGCACAAACATGATCATGTTATTTGGGAGCTGAGCAGTGGTTATTCACTGGTTTTCAATGATGCTCGCCGCTTCGGCATGGTCTCGGTGGAGAAACTCGGAGAACCCGGGGGGAATCCTCCGTCCCTAGCCCCGCTGGGCCCTGAACCCCTGGGGGATACATTCAGCCCTGAATATGCCTGCGACAAGGCACAAAACCGAACCCAGCCCGTCAAAAACCTGCTGCTTGACCAACATTTTGTAGCGGGCATAGGAAATATTTATGCCAGCGAGGCCTTGTGGCGCGCCGGGATCAGTCCGCGGCGCCAGGCCCGTAATATCAGCCGGAAACGATGGGGTAAGTTGGTAACAGCGGTTAAAGAAGTACTTGCGGACGCTATCGCCGCGGGTGGAACTACTATCCGCGATTATCGGACGGTAGACGGAAGCGAAGGCCGGTTCACTGCATGTCTGGATGTTTATAACCGGAATGGAGACGCCTGCCAGCGTTGTGGTGACAGCCAGCAAATTGACCGGATTGTCATGGCTGGCCGGGCGACTTATTATTGTCCCGGCTGCCAAAAATAAAAAAGCGGTAAAGAATTAATGCAGAAAATGTTTACGGACCTCACCTGAATCCTGAATCGCAACAAAAATAACCAGTCTTTTCAGCTCTCAGCTTCCAGGACTAAATCGCGCAGCGAAATATCGGCGAGGGATTCATTGAACTGGTCAAAATAATTTTTGAACTTGGTGTGTAATGTATTGTGTTCATGGGCAATTGTTTTACGGACGCTCGGGCTGATCTCTCCTACCAGAGCGTGTTCAGCATCGGCCAGAGTCAGTTTACTCAAATCCTTTCCCGGCACAAAACTGCCGTCCTCAGTTTGCAAAAGCACTCGGTTGTCAGTAAGGATTTTCAAGGCCTCCTTCACCAACCGTATCGGAATTCCGTTTTCCATACTGAAGTCATACGGATCCCATTTCCGGGCACCCCGATAGTAATCGCGACATACTTCAAACATAATTATAATGGTAAGCATCTGGCGGGTTGCGAATGTCGCATCTTTAGCGGCCTGCTCCTGGGCGTATGTCCGGTGGTTCTGAACTGCAAAGGCAATTTCAGCCCCGAAGAGGACAATCACCCAGCTTAGATACACCCAGAAAAGGAATAGAGGTATTGCCGCAAAGGTGCCGTAAACGGCATTTTTCTGACCGGCTTCAACCTGCAGGAAAAAGTATACCCCCTGCCAGAGATACCAGATACCGCCGCCGACGATTCCGCCGATCAGCGCGGGAAACAGTTTGACCCTGGTATTGGGCATGAACATATAAAGACACATGAAAGCAAGAAAAAGAAAAGATACACCCGACAGTCCAAGCAACTTTTCGTAGAGATAATACAATGGCCCGATTTTACTTTGCAGCAGTCCCGCAACTTTACCGCTGGTTAAAACGGCGTTTATACTGGTGGCCATCAAAACCATTATTGGAACCAAGACCAGCACACTTATATAATCCGAGAATTTACGAACCATCGTACGCGCTTCTTTGACCCCCCAGATGTCATTGAAGGTATTTTCAATCTTCCCCATAACTTTGATCACGCTCCAGAAAAGGACCGCCAGCCCAATCGCGCCTATGGTTCCGAAACTGGCGCTTTCAACCGCCCCCAATATGACATCGGCTGCCTGGGTTATCATGCTGGTGGCTTCCGGCGGGAGTTCGGCGAGCTTACTACCTTCCACGATTACATACCCCCCACCCTCGCCTGCGGCCTGTACTCTTTCCAAGCCGACTTTATCCATCAGGGCTTCCTTCGCCCCTAGACCTTTGGCAACCGCAAGCATCATGGCCAGCACCGGAACCATTGACATCAGGGTAAAATAGGTCAAAGCCGACGCCTGGAGAGTGCAACGATCGGTAATAAGCCCCTTTATCACTATCCCTATGACCCGCAAAAAAGTAGTCCCCGCTTTTTTTAGCCGCGGCAGAGTAGATACATCCATATCCCACAACTCTTCGCCGTAAAAACGCCGGGCATCATGCCAGGCTTGGGTAACGGTATGGATAATTTTTTTTACTCCGCCCTTTTTATTTTGGTCGGTCATAGCGATCCCCTTTCTGATTTTAATTCGCCGTTTGCGAGTCCAATTGTTTGAAGAAGTAAATTAATCACAGTCACACACTACCATAGCACAAACAGGAATAAAATGCGCTGTCAGGTTTGTGCGGTTATCAGAGTCACTTTTTACATTTTACACAACGGCCGTCCAGGGACTTAATGATCTCAGCTTGGACGAATTCGTTAGCCTGAAGGTTAGAGGGGCCATTGCTCAATTCAGCTCGCAGATAGTTATCCGTCCACCCCTCCCATCTGCCGTTCTCATTTACGGCTTCGGTAAGTAACGTCACCCGTTTGCCCTGCATACTTTCAGTGAAGGCGCGAGCTTTGGTGTCCGCCAGTTCCTGCATACACTGTCGTCTGGCGCTGATAATATCGCCATGCACTTGTCCCGAAAAGTCGGCGGCCGGCGTACCGGGGCGGGCAGAATAACGGAATATGTGCAGATATGCCAACGGCAGATCGCGGACAGTTTCCAAACACCGTTCGAAATGGGCTGGCGTCTCGCCCGGGAATCCGACTATAACATCAGAGCCAATGCAGATATCCTCGATTTGCTCGGCAGTTTCCCGAATAAAATCACGGTATTGCCGGACACTATACCGACGGTTCATACGCCGCAGAATTTCATCCTCGCCATATTGCATGGGAACATGCAGAAAGCGACAGATTTTAGTGCTTTGCTGCATAACTTCTACCACCCGCGGCAATTCCGGACAAGGTTCAGTTGAACTTAAACGCAGGCGAAACTCACCGTCAAGCAATAGTAATTCCTCAAGCAGATCAGACAGGGTTCTGCCAGCGTCCTCGTAACCAGCAATATTAACGCCTGTCAGGACAATTTCTTTATGCCCCCGGGTAATCAGTTCTCGGGCCTCTCTGACGACGTCCGCCCAAGCGCGGGACCGTGGTTTGCCGCGGGTATAAGGAACAATGCAGTATGTACAGAAGAAATCACACCCCTCCTGGATTTTCAAGTTTGCCCGGGTGCGCCCCGGATAAAAACCGCAACCATCCTCAGTAAACAGCATGTCGCTAGCCGATTCCGGGGCGGTGGCCACTTTCACTCCCCAACCACTGATGAGTTCCTCGGGAAGCAATGCTGTCAGCCGAGTCTTAGCACGATTGGGGACAATCAGATCAACGGCCTCTTCATCCCCCCATTTGTCCGCTTCAAGCTCGGCACTGCATCCCGCCAGCACAACATATGCAGCCGGGTTATCCCGCCGAGCCCGCCGCACGGCCTGGCGCGTCTTCTGTCCGGCAGCGGCAGTAACCAGGCAACTGTTTATGACGGCCAGCTCCACGGGCTTACCCCAGGATACAAGTTCATAACCGGCCCGCCGAAGATCATCAGCAATAAGGGCACTCTCAGCCTGGTTAAGCCGACACCCTAGGGTAAAGATGGAAACTTTAGTCATTAGCCTGAATTATTTTATAAAAATTTGATTGCGATTACAAACTCTGCCAGCTACATTGGGTATATTACCGGCACCGACGATAATAACAATATCATCTCCCCTTCGGGAAGATCAAATTTTCAGTCAAACCAGAAAGGCCATGCACAGTCATGAGTATAGTATTTCAGAGTTTCGGCGCCGCACAGGAAGTAACCGGCAGCAAGCATCTTATACAATTAAATGATAAATCATGCTTGGTGGATTGCGGCATGTTTCAGGGCAAACGGGCGAAGACCCAGGAACGCAACAGCAAATTACCGTTCGAGGCCGAAAACTTGGATTCCGTCGTTCTCAGTCACGGGCATTTTGACCATTGCGGTAATTTACCCAGCCTTAAGAATAATGGCTATGACGGCAACATTTATGCCACCGCTGCCACCCGCGACATCGCCAACCTGATAATGATGGACTCGGCGCATATCATGGCCAAAGATCACGAGTTCATGCAGCGTAAACACCCTGACAAAAAAGCTTATGAACCGATATATGACTCACAGGATGTACTGGATACCCTTCAGCAGTTCATGACGGTAAGTTATGACCGTCAATTCAAGTTGCCGGCTGGCGCGTCCTGCCGGTTCCTGGACGCGGGACATATACTAGGTTCATCAGTGGTTCTGCTGGAGAATGAAGACGGGCGGGTAGCGTTTACGGGGGATTTAGGGCGTCTGGGACTGCCCATCCTGAAAGATCCGCAACCCCTGCCGCCGGTCGATTATCTTATTTGTGAAGGCACCTACGGCAATCGATTGCACGACCCCATCGAAGACGCGCAACAGCAACTCGGTGAAGTGATTCGCCAAACCGTTAACCGCGGCGGCAAAGTAGTAATCCCATCGTTTGCGGTCGGCAGAACCCAGGAACTTGTATACTTCCTCCACCTCCTTAAAGATCAAAACCAAATACCGGCTGACCTGGAAATCTTCGTGGACAGCCCGATGGCGGTCAACGCCACCAGTATCTTCCGGGTTCATCAGGAATGCTATGACGAAGACACTAACCGGGCATTTCTTGAACACCATACAAACCCCTTTGGATTCGAGGGGCTCCGGTACGTCTCAGACGTCAGCGAGTCAAAGGCTCTCAACACCAAGCAGGAACCGTGCATCATAATTTCCAGCAGCGGCATGTGCGAAGCCGGGCGCATCCTGCATCACCTTAAAAACAATATTCCCGATTCCCGCAATACCGTGCTGATTGTCGGCTTCATGGCCCAGCACACCCTCGGCCGCCGCATTGCCGACCGTGAACCGGAAGTCAAAATCTTCGGCGACATGTATCCTCTTAAAGCTCAAGTAAAAATATTGAATACTTTCAGTGCCCACGCTGATTACAACGACATCAAAAATTATGTAAGCAAGCTCGACTTGGGGAGACTGAAGCGCATATACTTGGTTCACGGAGAAACCGACGCTCTGGAGAATCTTCAGCAGGTTTTGAAAAGCATCGGTGTGCGCGAAGTTGAGATCGTCGTTTCCGGCAAGAAATATCAGCTTTTCTAGAAACTCTTCGCGAAAAGGATTTTGCTAGACGCCATGCTTGATGCATTTTACACATCACTGATAGCGGTTCCGGTCTTGTTTAAGATCCTCGGCACACTGGCTTTTATCCTAGCCGCTAACGCCTTTTTTAAGCGCTTAGGTATTTCAATAGCTGCCGGCGCACTGCTCTTGGCTTTCTGGAGCGGTCATTCCCCGGAGCAAACGGCAACAATTGCCTGGACGCGATTCTCCAGCCTAGATAACGTCTGCCTCTTGGTTATCGTCTTCCAGGTAATATCATTAAGTAACTTGATGCAACATACTGGGTTGATGACCTCGCTTGTAGAGGCGGTACGGCAACGTGTTTCGCATCGTACCGCTATAGCCGCCCTACCCGCCATAATTGGTATGCTACCGATGCCCGGCGGCGCCATATTTAGCGCCCCGCTGGTCGATGACTGCGATATGGATAAGTCGCTTGATCCGCTGCTGAAAACCCGCATCAATTACTGGTTTCGACATGTCTGGGAATACTGGTGGCCGTTATACCCCGGGGTCTTGCTGGCGATTGAAATCAGCGGGGTTGATATCTGGCAGTTTACGCTTGTCCAATTCCCCATGAGTATCCTGGCAGTTACGATCGGGGCTTGGTTCCTGCTGCGTAAAGTTCACGATCCTGTGGAATCAACAACCGGGAAATCGGAAAACAAGAAACCGCTTCTGCCGCTACTTGCCCCTATTTTCACAGTTGTGGTGACCTATACTTTGACCCGCGTAGCACTCCCGCAAGTGGCAGCCCTTACCAAATATGCCCCCATGATCGCCGCCCTTTTTGCCGGCATTGCAGCAGTTCAAATCATCCATCCCCTAGGGAAGGAAGACTGGAAAAAAGTCCTGCTGTCAAAACGCACTGTGACGCTGGCCGGGCTGGTAGCCCTCGTGCGAATTTACGGTGCCTTCATAGAAGCACGCCTGCCGGGAGGCGGGCTGTTGGTCGAACAGATGCGCGACGAATTGGCGGCTTGGCAGATTCCCGCCGTCATCATTATCATGCTCCTGCCTTTTCTCAGCGGCCTGGCAACCGGGCTGGCAGTAGGATTTGTCGGGGCCAGCTTCCCGATTGTCTTTAGCCTGCTGGGGGGGGATGCCAGCTTGAGTCAGACATTACCCACCATCATCCTGGCTTTCGGCTTCGGCTATATGGGAATGATCCTGTCGCCGGTACATATCTGCCTGATTGTTACCAATGAACATTTCAAAACTCGCCTCACCCACAGCATAAAAGGACTGGTTGCCCCCGCTCTGACCATGCTCGCCTGTGTGCTCATTGTTTTCAGTTTACTCAGCTGGATATTGTAGTACTGCTTTGACGCCATGCATGCGAAAAGATCTCACCTGCAAATTGACCGGTAGGCGACCAGCGTAGTTTTGTTACGGATTATCTTTTTGAATAGCTTTTCGAGAACGCATATTTTTATGTAATTACGTATTATGATTTCGTTATTACATGATATTTTTAAATATTAATACCATGTAATATTGCATTTTTTATTCCTTGATTTATATTAGTCACAGTGATGAGGAGAGAGAGCGGGGCGTTAAACTAGAAGCTGGGGCTTATATGAAATACCTACAACGTGGCTTGACAACTGGGCTGAAAAACGCCCTGCAGGGATTCCCGGCTGTGATGCTACACGGTGCTCGGCAAGTGGGGAAAACCACCTTTTTACGTCGGGAGCTGGGCGATGACTACCGCTATGTATCCCTGGAACCATTGTCCGTGCGACAACTGGCGCTGGATGATCCGGCGGGATTTCTGGACTTGTATCGCCCCCCCATTATTTTTGATGAAGTGCAATACGCTCCCGGACTCCTTCCGTTCATTAAAGAAAGGATTGATTCGAACCGTGATGCGATGGGCCAATATATATTGACCGGTTCGCAGAACCTGCTGATGATGGAACAGGTTTCCGAAACATTAGCGGGGCGGACTGCGGTTCTGCAAATGCATCCCCTGTCGCACCGGGAAATTAAGGGTGAACCTAACCGGCCGCTTCCGTGGTTCTACACTGGCGAGCTACATGAAGACACAACGGCATTCGGCAAGCGTGTCGCATTTTCCGAAAGTTTGCTTGCGGGGGGATATCCTGACGTAGTTACCGGCAAGTCGGTAAGTCGGCAAATGTGGTTTGACAGCTATATCCAAACCTATCTCGAACGCGATGTTCGGCGTCTGCGAAACATCGGCGACCTAGTACAGTTTCAGAATTTCCTGAAGGTTACAGCTCTGCGCAGCGGTCAACTTTTCAACTTAAAAAACGTAGGCACCACCCTCGGGTTGTCAGGTAACACCGTTAAAGCATGGTTATCGGTTTTGGAAGCCTCGGGGCTTATTTTTATGCTTCGCCCTTACTATGCCAATGGGGGGAAACGCCTGGTAAAGACGCCCAAGGTCTATTTTAACGACACCGGGCTCCTGTGTCACCTGCTCGGCTTAACCAGCGCTGAAGAGGTGGCCTTGAGTCCGCATGCCGGGGCAATAATGGAAACCTCGGTGCTCCTTGAAATTCGTAGCGCTATTTCTTTTAAAGGAAAGCGCCCAGAGCTTTATTTCTGGCGTACTTCCAACGGTGCCGAGGTTGATATAGTTGTAGTTGACCGGGGGCGGTTGGTTCCTGTGGAAGTAAAATTTTCAGCCACACCGAAGCCGAAAATGGCGCGTGGCCTGAAGTCGTTTCAGTCAACCTACGATGACAGTGAGCTGGGTAACGGCTGGGTAGTTCACTACGGAGATCTGCCGCTGCCGCTCGGCGACGGTGATATCGCCCTGCCCTTCTCCAGTCTCTAACCCGACTTTCGCAGAAATTCGGGCTAACGCAAATTCTTTTGCAAAACCTTGTGTCATAACTCGTTTATTCGCAACAGAACTGCCTTTGATTTCGCGCTGTAGCGCCAATCAATGGCTTGCAAATGAAAACTTCGTCGGCTTTGTAGTGCCACAAGAAAACCGGTCCTTGCGGCGCAAGGACTTATCCCGAACATTGCATGAAAAATGAGATTATGCGGGATATGTATATTAATACCAAATTCTTAGAGCGTTTGTTATAAAATTACACTTTGTAACCCGGTGCATAATCTCATTATTCAGCCGAGGTGTTCGGTGAAGACATTTCGGGGGCCGGAATTTTCATGCCAGAAGCACCGTATTCCAAGAGTTTTTCCAGCTGGTTTCCTTCGATTACCGATTGATCAAAAGCCGCCGCCTGCTGGTAATATTCAATGCTGCGAAAAATGGGCAACTTTGGGTTGTCAGCTAGGTTTTTGTAGCTCAGAGCAAGCTGATGGTTTACGCGTTCCCGGCGCGGTGTACTCTCTTGCGGTAACTCCTCAAGCAGTGCTTTATATGATTTTATAGCTGATCGGTACTCTTCCGCGTTGAATTTTTGTATGGCGGCATTTTCCTTTTGCGCCAATTGTCTTTCCCGCCACATTTGCCGGCCGAAATAAACGGCTCCCAATACGATAATTAAAACAATCAACCATTTAAACAATGTACTTTTCTTCATCCTTCGGTCTCCTTTCGAGCTTTCTCGCGTAAAACAATGAGTCTGCCGCTGAAGAATTTTGTTTCGGCCGGCATTGCTTCCAGTATATTAAACTCATGGCCGTTCGATTCAAGCTCTCTGGCGTCAGAGTCCAGGACCGTCGACACCTTTTTCACGAGATCATTTAGAGGCAGAGTCGCCGGCAATTCTTGCGCCTTTTTATTGACAAGCACAGGGTCCCCGGCATCGTTAATCAGCAAGGCAATATCGGTAAATGTATTGATAACGGCCTGAGCATAATGCCGGACATTGGAGCCGCTGCGTTGTGATTCATCAACAAATTTATTAAAGCGTTGTATCAGGTCGTTGCCCGATATTACAATGTCATTCAAGGCCTCTTCTTTTTGCGACGGCAGGCGCAGAAAGCGCTCACCTCGTCCTACCCGGTCCAGGTATCCGGCAATACGGCGCAACGGGAAAAGCAGATATTCCTGAACGTAACGCCGGTGCAACGCAAAAAGTAAAGCCGCAAGTGCAGTAAGAACAACGACGGCCGCGGCCCAGAGGCGCAACTCGACTTCCATGGCGGAAATATCATCCGGTCCAGCTGAGTTCGCTTTAACAGCGGCACCCTCCGGATCTACAAATTCGTGCTCAGCATCAATCACCATCTGCCGACAGCGATAAATCGCTGTCAAGCCGGTCAATCCCAGCGCCACCACAACGACGATCAACACCAGCGACCAGGTTTTCAAAGTCCAGATTCTTTGCATACTAAAGCTACTCTCCTTCCGTTGTCCTAACTCGACCCTCCGCGAAAAGGTATCGCACTCACGTTCGCGCCTATTTCGGATGAGTTTTTGTCTTTTCGGCGGGAATCTCAGTTTCCATGAAATATCCGGGCTAATTCAGGCAAGAGCACTCAATTTTTTCACCTTGTCTTCATGGCCGACTACAATCAGTACATCACCCTCTTCGAAGGGTGAGTCCGGCACAATATCTAGGATCAGACGTTTTGCGCCTTGGAAACCAGCCTCACTCTTGATATCAGCTGCAGCTTTTGATTCGGCCACTGCTCCGGCCTCAGTCCGCCGCTGTACACCTACAACGGTCACTCCGAACTTGCGCCGTACATTGAGGCTTTCGGGAGTCTCGCCGATGAAGCCGGCCGGTAACGGAATTTCGGCGAGACAGACATCGGGAGCAAGCCGTAATACTTCACGCAACCCGGGTGAGGCGATCTGATTAGCCAGCCGCCACCCCATTTCTTCCTCGGGGTTGATTACTTTAGTTGCCCCGACCTGACGCAGGATACGTCCATGCAGATCATCGGACGCCCTCACAACGATCTCCGGCACACCTATCTGGTGCAGCAAGGCGGTAGTCAGAATACTGTTTTCTATATGTTGCGCACCAATCGCACAAACTGCAGTATTCATTTCATTTACCTTGGCATCATAAAGCGCCCTTTCGTCGGTAGTATCGAGCACCAGAGCTTCGTCCACCTCCTCTTTTATTTCCTCGACAAGGTTAGGACTACGATCCACGGCCAGAACTGAATGATTGCGCTTACTCAAGGCCGTCGCAATTTCCCGCCCGAACAATCCCAAGCCGATAACCACAGTTTTTGTATTCATGGATTTATTCCGTTTTTAACCGATCATTACATTTGCCGCAGGGTATTCAAACTTAGGCGGTCGCAGGGGGCGCATAAGCAAAAGTACCGTCAACGGCCCCAGTCTACCGAGAAACATTAACACAATTATCATAAGTTTGCCAAATGGGTTAAGCAAACCGGTTATACCGGTGGATAAACCAACCGTACCGAAAGCCGACACTGTTTCGAAAGCTACGTCCAGTCCGGCCATCTGCGGATGAGTAAGCATTATAAGGATAGCCGAAACCAACACTGCAAAAGCCGATAAAACAACCAAAGCCGAAGCATTGAGGACTGTCGATATTTCGATTCGGCGACCGCCGAATATAACATTCCGCCGCCCCCGCAAGACAGTAAAGACCAGCAGAATAAGGACAGCAAAAGTGGTTACCTTAATACCACCGGCCGTCGACCCGGGAGCGCCGCCGATAAACATCAACGTCATCAGCAATATTTGAGTCACCCTCCCGAGTTCACCGATATCGACCGTATTAAAACCGGCGGTACGGGCGGTTACCGACTGAAACCAGGCCTGCAGTACCGAGGGATCGCTCGCCGCCACCCCCGAAACACTCTGCCCGCGCTCCAGCAGGAGAAAGAGAACCGAACCGATAACAAGCAGTATGACGGATGTCCAGAGAACCATATTGACATGGGCGGCCTGGGGATGCTTGCGCTGTCTGAAGGCATGGACGGCAAATAACACACTGAATCCCAAGCCCCCGATAACAATTAAAACAGAAACCCCTAGGGGGACACCGGGGTTGTGAGTGAAGCGCATAAGGCTGTCCGGATACAAACTGAAACCGGCATTGCAAAAGGCGCTGATACTGTGGAACACCGCTCCATAAACCCTGTCAGCCCAGGATTCCTCCGGGAGCCACCAGGCCACAAGCCACACGGTTCCCAGCAACTCAATCACAAACGTCGACCCCACAATAAACTTGACTAGGCGCAACGCCCCGCGACTGCTACTTTCGGTTACGGTCTCTTTGAGGGCGGATTCGCCGCGCAAGCCGATATTGCGCCCCAGCAGCAAGGCGGCAAAAGTTGATACCGTCATAATACCCAAACCTCCGGCCTGAATCAAACCGAGGACGACCCATTGGCCGAATAGTGTCAAATCACTGCCGGTATCAACCACAATCAAACCGGTTACACAAGTAGCGCTGGTGGCGGTAAACAAAGCATCCAGAGCAGTCAATCCGCGACCGGAAGCATCCGCCGCAGGTAAAGCCAGCAACGCTGTTCCGATCACAATCGCCAGCCCAAACCCACCCACCAGAAGCACCGGTGGACGCCTTGTCAGGTAACGCCAAAGTTGATTACCACCGCGTCTGTCCACCCACAACCGCAGGCTTACCGACAGCTGACGCAAGGCCAACAGGGGAAACACGTAATAGCGTGTTGCGGGTATAATCAGGGCAAGGACAGAAACCAGCAGCAGAATTTGCGATACTCGCGGCACCCGGTGCCGCAGCAACGGATATTTTTCACCCTCATATAGCAAACTGGTGCCAACGGTCAACAGTACCAAGGCAAAACCGCTGATAATACCGGTCGTCGAATTCACCAAGTGATGGCCAACTAGGAGCAATACAGTTGCCAGTGAAGCCAATGAACATAAAATAATCACATCTACCCATTCTTCATCCATTTGCTTCTGACCGGGGGGGTGGATCTGCGGCGTAACGTTGGCCGAAGAAGTATGCAGTATTTGCAGTTGAGCTAGGACAAACGCAATCCCGGTAAGCGAGACCGGCCAGGCGGCGGCAAATGTTGATATATAAAACGCCAGCGGCAGAGCAGTAGCCAGAACCGTCCAGGCTGCAGCGCTGTAACGCCCTCCGATTCCGTACAGACAAATCGCCACCAAACTGCAAGTGCTGTAAAGCCCTATAACAAAGAGACCGACCTCCTGCTCTAATGCTGGCCCGATAAGCAAGCACGAACCAGGAGGCAAGGCTGAAATCAGCGTTACGTGGAATAACAAACCTGCAAATAGCAGAGAAGCACGCCAAGTTGTGCCCTGGGAATAGTTCATTGGCTTTATATCGTCAACAACATTTCAACCCGCGACGCGGCGATCCAGATATAGCTGTGCAGGCCGGTCACAAGGATAATCAGCAAAAGGGCCAACCCCCATTGCTGTGCTTGTTCATAAGAAACACGACGCAAAGCGGGGAAAAGAGCCCGGTACAGTTCCCAACCGTCAAAAACCGGTATCGGCAGCATATTGAAAAGCAATAGGAAACAGTTGGCCGAAATGCCGAGACCGAAGATGGTCGATGCCTCCGGCGGCAGTACACGGGAAACGATCGCGTAACCCACGGCACTAACCGCGATCAGTGCCAAGTTCATCCCCGGCCCGGCTAGGGAGACCAAAAGCGGACTGTGGCGGCGCCGCATCATGTCGCGCCGTACCGGCACCGAACCCCAGGCAATGCCACAGAGAATCAGAAATATGATCGACTGCCAGCCCATTACACGAAGCGGGTTAAGGGTTAAATAACCTTCATCCACGGCGGTTCGATCACCTTCGTGATATGCCGCATAAGCATGCGCTGCCTCATGACAGCAGATAGAGAACATTATGACTGTAATCCAAAGGAAATAGAACCCCGGATCAGTCCCCAGTGTTTTGATAAACAAGATTCACCTCAATTCAAAAAGGCCGTTCATTCCGTTTTTCTATATAAGAATCGCAATTGGTATTATATACATGCAACGCAACATAGCCCGGATATTGCACGAAGCAACAGTATTGCAGATTTGTTATTTCCGGTTTGTTGCTGTGGTTTCCACCGCATCAAGCCGGAAAAAAGCAAAGATGTGATGCTGTTGCTTCGCCCTCCGGGTGAAAAATGTTCGGGATAGTACTGGCACAGAGCAATTTCCAGTTTCAACCATCTGCAACAAAAAGATATGCGGCACGTAAGCGCCTCACGGCCGATATTCGAGATGAGCTATAATATAGAATAACATGGCCAACGCCGCCCCGATAAAGGGAGTGGCAGCCCACGCCAGACTGACCCGTGTAAGGGTCCGCCAGCGGATTAACTGAAGGCCTTTAAGCAACCCAATCCCCAGCAAACCGCCGACCACCGCCTGGGAAGTTGATACAGGCACGCCGACAAAAGCGTAAAGATGTACCGTCGCCGCCTCGGCCAAAATCACGTTCAAAGCACTGAAGGTATTGACCTCGACAATCTGCCGCCCAACGGTCAGCATCACCGGTTTACTCAAAGTCAGAATCCCCACGGCAATACTGACGCCGCCGACTAAAACCGCAAGTTGGCGCTCAAGTAGTCCGCTACCCACCAGAACGGCAGAGACATTCGCCACATTATTGGCCCCGAGTGCATAGGCACCATAACAGCCGAAAATAATCAACCCCCCCCGGATAAGCGGATCTAAAACCAACATTGACGGCTTGAATGCTTTGACTAATGAACTCAAGCAAAGATGGAAGAAAATATAAAAAACCGCCCCCCCGACCGGTGTCCCCAGCCAACACAACAGAATTTTTGTCGTCCCCGCCGGATTAAGATTCCCCTGCATCAGACCGATCCCGAAAATACTGCCAACCACCGCCTGCGAGGCGCTGATGGGGAGCTTTAACAAAGTCATAAACATCACGGTAAAGGCCGCCGCGAACACGGTAATGGTCGCCGTTAACCGGGTTTGAGGAGTGAGGTTGGTAAGGGTCTCTACTGCGGTTCCTCCCTGCACGACGGCCCCGAGAACGACGAATAAAGCGGCCAGCAGGGCCGCTGTACGCCACTTCACCATGCGCGAGCTGACGGCAGTCCCGAAAACATTGGCGGCATCGTTGGTCCCCAGCCCCCAGCCGAGAAACATGCTGCCGATAAAAGTCAGCACCGGTCACACCCGCCGTTTGACATTGATGATATTCAAAAGGAGCGCCACGTCATCCGCCATGTCACACAGCGCCCCGATTTCCCTGATAGCATCGCGACACAGCATTTTTTCGGCGACAGCCATATCCTTCGCAAAAACCTGAGCTACCAGTTTATACTGGATTTGGTCACCGACGCTTTCGGCTGTATCCACTTTGGTAAGCAATTCCTCAATACTCTCGCCCCGTCCCAGAACGGTTTTAACCCCTTCTCTTATATAACCAAACATTTTCACTCCCAGTTCGGCCAATTCAGCAACCTGAGGATGCGTATCCTGCGGCAACTCCTGCTGCTGCGTCCATAGAGTTCGCAAAATGTCCTCAGCCTGATTGGGCAGATTGTCCAGCCTCTCCAGCAACAAAAAAATATCCTCCCGGGACTCCGGGAGCAATGATTTTTCAAATATCTCCAGCTCAATATGGCGCCTTATATCATCACAGCGAGATTCTTTGATATGAATTTCATTCGCCAGATTTTGCACGTGATCATCAGGACCGTTTTCGAAGTAATAATCCAGAGCAGCTTTGAAGTCATCCAGAAGTTCCCCGGCCGTCTGCAGATAACTGTCAAACTCCTCCAGCATCTTCTTATTTTTCTTAAACATGAACATGGCTTTCAGCAAAGAGTCTCCTTGACCCGGACAAGCTCTTTATCGGTCTCGAAAACCAGCTCCTCCATCATATCCTTTATCGGCATTACTTCATTCACCAGCCCCACCGACTGCCCGGCCATCAGCGATCCGTTATCAACGTCACCATCCATTACGGCTTTCCGCAAAGCGCCCATCCAGTATTCCTCAACCTTTTCCTGGGCTTCATGCCGGTGAATCGATTCGTTATCGAGCTGCTTAATCAAGTCAAGCTGCAGGCGACCGAATTCATCAATCCCCGCATTCCGGATGGCTCGCACCGCCACGACCGGCAGGCGACTGTCGAATTGCGGAGTTGCCACCGCATCCCGGGCATTGGCCCGCTTAAAACGTTTCTTGAACTCGGGGTGCGCGCATGATTCTTCAGCCATAGCAAACCTGGTTCCGAGTTGCACACCGGCAGCGCCCATAAGGAACATGTGAGCCGCCATCCGCCCCGTTGCAATACCCCCGGCCACAAAGACAGGGACATCATCCACTTCAAACAATACCTGTTGCAAAAGAACCGACAGACTTACATGCCCGACATGCCCCCCCGCTTCCATGCCTTCGAGAATTATCGCGTCCGCGCCGTAGCGAATCATGCGCCGGGCAATTGAGGCGGTTGACGCGAAACATAAAATCTTGGCCCCGGTAGCTTTAACCTTTTCAACCTCCGGCTTTTTCGGGAAACTGCCCGCAAAAATAACCACCGGCAGTTGCATTGATGCCACGAGCTCAAGCTGTTCCTGATAAGCAGGAGCTATCGTAATGAGGTTCACCGCGAAAGGCTTGTCAGTAAGTTTCCGCGTTTCCTCAATCTGTTCCTTCAGAATATCCACCGGAGTATTGCCGCCAGCCAGAGATCCGAAGCCCCCCGCATTGGCAACCGCCGCTACCAATGACGGCTATTAGCATAAACACTAGGCAAACCTCCACCAATAATCATCGAAT
>JAWOEV010000227.1:0-3656 GCA_046482565.1 Lentisphaeria bacterium
TTAAAGTCGGATAACCCTTCCACAATCGGATCGCCGGGCTTTGTGATATTGACCTCATAATCAATGATGTTTCCGGGATGAGCTACCCACTGTCCGCCCACCATAAACTGATAATTAGTATCATTACGGAAAGAATCTCCCATACCGCCGTGCCAGCCGCCGATGCCGACACCGCTGTGCACGGCGTCACGAAGTCCCTTGCTCTGTTCACCGGTGATTTCGCCCATTGTCCAGGCCGGGACGACCAAGCTCAGGGCACTCATTTTTGCCTCGTCCAGATATACATCAAGTGTATCGGCAATTTCAACCTCGAACCCTTCTTCCCGCAGGACCGGTGCGATAATGTCAACGCATTGCTTCGGCTCGTGACCTTCCCAGCCACCCCATACCATCAGTGCTTTTTTCATCTCGTAATTCCTTTTGTGTTTGTCAGAATTTAATTTGAAATTGTCCGGTAAGTTATTGTCCGCGACAACGCTTCGGACGGGACCTATTGCGTCAGGAAAGCTTCTCACTTTCGAAAGCGGGCGGTCGCTCGCATGTGCTTTCCAATTTAATATGCCGTTCCTGATCAGATGCATCGTGAACGGCCTGCATGATGTCAAGGATATGAAAGCCCAGTTCACCATTGGCTGAGTGTGTGCAACCTTCGACTGCCGCCACTGCCATATCAGCTACCCCGATACCGCGGCTGTTGTCCGAGAAATGACCGCGCAAAGGTATCTCGCGCCATTCCTTATCGCCTTGGCCTTTAACTTTTACAGTCCCACCGAAAGTATTAGGGTCCGGAACACTTAATGTGCCTTTCTCTCCGAATATTTCAATCCGCGGCACTTCCGCGGCAGTCACGTCGAAGCTGGTGGTGATTGTCCCGATTGCGCCGTTTTCGAAATCCATAATCCCAGTCACGTGGGTCGGCACTTCAACATCAATGATCTTGCCGTTCTTTTTCTCGCTGGTGATCGTCCGGGTGGGCATGCTTATCCGTGTGGAGCCGGTGACGCGCCTGACAGGCCCCATCAGGCTCACTAGAGCAGTCAGGTAATAGGGGCCCATGTCAAACATGGGACCGCCGCCGGCTTCGTAGTAAAACTCAGGGTCCGGGTGCCAGCTTTCGTGACCCCGGCACAACATAAACGCCTGCGCCCCCAGCAGGGCACCTATTTCACCCTGATCAATCAGCTCCCGGCAAGTCTGGATGCCAGCCCCCCATGAATGTATCGGGAGCGCCGCCGACCAGAAGTTTCTTCTTGTTTGCCATATCGAGCAGTTGCCAGCCTTCTTTGCGAGTCAGGACCAAAGATTTTTGAAATAAATGCCGCTTATTGCTCCACAACCGACAATTCCCAGTCTTAATTTTTTCATTTGTCGTCAACCTTTCTGATGTTGTTGTCCAGCCGAACATGCGTTCTGTCTAGCCCAAGTTTCGCAACTTGGGCTAGAGCATCTTCTAACCATTTTTTTTCCGGTCAGTTGCGAAGGGGGGGAGTCTATTCGGAAACCATATTGGCGACTTCTGTGTGCTGACGCTGTACGGCAAAGCTGTAGGCTGTGTCACCGTCTTCATCGACTACCGTTTTATCCGCTCCGGCCTCGAGTAAAATCTCGACAACCTCTTTTTGGCCTTCGGCGGCGGCAAACATCAGCGGGGTCCAGCCTTCGCCTCTGTCTAGCGCATTTACGTCGGCCCCCTTATTCAATAACAGTTTAACTGCCTTCGGGAAATTTCCGGTTGACGCAAACATCAAAGGAGTGCGGCCGTTTTTATCTATACGGTTGACGTCAGCGCCTGCCTCAATAAGCATTTTTAAAACCTCGGTGTGCCCGTTATAGGCGGCCATCATCAGGGGGGTACGCATTTCGGCATCGGCAACCTCCGGGTCGGCACCTGCGTCCAAAGCCTTTTTAACTTTCTTGGTGTCGCCTGTGAAGGCGGCTTCTATGAATATTTGTGGATCTACTTTCATACCTGTATAGCTTTCCTTTTCTTGTCGTTCGGCATTTTGGTTTACTTTGCTGTCGGCTTGGTCAACGCTTTTCGATGATTTCTGCTCTGAATGTCGGTCTGGTTGTCGGTTTAACCTCCGAATCTGGTCTTCCTCTTCTTTTTCGCCATTACAACCCCAAGTCAGAGTCGTACTACCTATGATCAATAAGCGGGATAAATAATGGAATTTCATTTATTTTGTCTGCTTTTTTGTGCTGATGGTCATGCGATACAGAGTCATGAAAAATTATTGTAAACCAGTTTCTGCAGAATAATTGAGATGGCAAAAAGGCCTCCGAAGACGAAATCCAGTTGACCGGTACGCGCGTCAGCATCCGGGGGGATTTCGTGCAACATAACTTTGTACAATGGTACTGCAAGTAAAAGGGCCGGTAGCGTCAACAGGCTCCACGGGCTTAACGGCCCGGTGAATGACATTAGTGCGGTGCCGCTGAAGACAAGAAAAAGCAGCCACCCGAACAGCTTTTTCCCCGCGGTCGGGCCAAGCAATACCGCTAAGGTCTGAATGTTTTGTCGCCGGTCATATTCCAAATCCCGCAAATTGTTGGCCAATAAGGTCAAGGAAACCAAAATGCCGAATGGTACAGAGGTCGGTAAGAGGGGATAAGAGAAATGGCGGGCCTGAACAAAATACGCGGCTGACATCCCCAGGGGGCCCCAGATCAAGAATGCCACCATTTCGCCGATACCGTAGTATTTCAAAGCCACTGGCTTCGCGGTATAGAAAAAGCCGAGGAAGCTACCCAAGGCGACGAGGAGCAGAACGGGCCAGCCGCAAATGATGGCTAGGCTTATTCCTGAAACAGTGCCGCAGGCATATAAAGCGATCGCCAAGGTGCGTACCTGGCGTGGGGTTAAATTGCCCCGTACCAACGCGTGAGGGTGGCACTTAACTCTCGGCACGTCTGGTAGATCCACGCCGTTCTTAAAGTCGAAATAGTCGTTGAAAAGGTTGGCACCGCCGTGCAGGGTCAGCATTGTGAACAATGCCATACCGTAGAGCGGCCAGGACCAGGCATTAGGCAAAGCCCAGGTCGAGCCGATCGTGACGGAGATCACCGTCATCGAAAAAGACCATGGGCGAAGGGCCGAAAACCACAGCTTGAAATGAGGTATTGTCATAGTTGTGTAAGGTGATCAACCCTATCGTAATCACGATAAACGGATTTAGCGGTTTTTGCCACGAAAGGTAGTATCAAAATCACTATAGTCCTTAGGGGTCAGAGTCCTTCGGTCCTTTCCTTCGGGGTCAGCCTTCGGAGCCTTCGGGGTCAGGAGCCTTCGGGGTCAGGCCTTGGAATTTGTAATTTTTGCATGCAGTGCCTAGTACCGGTTCTCTGCAGTCTCGTCCTCGGCCATTGTTGAGGCGATACGTGCCAGGGATCGACTGACTGTCGATCCGTCGCAATGTCCGGTCAGCAGGCCGATTTCGCGTTGCGAAAGACCACTCTCTTCGTACAACAGTCCTTCGCGCTCAGGCTTTGGAATTTGTAATTTTTGCATGCAGTGCCTGGTACCGGTTCTCTGCAGTCTTGTCCTCGGCCATTGTTGAGGCGATACGCGCCAGTGGAGCTTTTTGTCTCGTTGCCGATATCGTGAAAAGCGTCAAGCACTCCGTAACTGATCCAATCCTCGACAGGCGACAAAC
>JAWOEV010000078.1:0-8915 GCA_046482565.1 Lentisphaeria bacterium
ACTTTCTGGAGTAGACCCCAACCCAAAATTACACCCTAGGAAGATCTTTTAAGGTATACGTATTTAAAACCCTCTTCAAAATCTTTGATGGGCTTTTCCAAACTCCAGGTTATTGAAGTGAAGACTTCACATTTCCAGCCCTAATGATGCTAGAAAAAAAGGATTTCAACCTAGTACCTATGCTATATCCCAAATGACAAGATTTTTAATGATTTAAAACCTTTGAATTTAAAGACCTTTATCAGAGGCAATCCTATAGCATTGCCTATAGTAAAGGCCATACAGCTCCAATATTTTATTTTTTTTCCCCAGAGGCAATTCATATGGAATGGGTTGTCATAAAAACTTCAAAGAGGGCTCATTTGATTGGAAATCGAGAGTTCTATTCTGATTAACGGCGCCGGCGGCAATCATCCTCAGGCAACCACTGATAATGAGGCCCTCGAACCTGAGGATCTGCAAAAAATCGGTGGCGAGATGAAGACATTCTATGACCTTACCCAGGAAGGCATTGAGGCTGTGTTTAACCTTAATTTCATGGGTACTCTCTTGCCTTGCCAAGTCTTTACCCGGCAAATGGCAGAGCGTAAAGAAGGCGTGGTGATCAATATCTCCTCCATGAATGCATTCAAGCCCTTAACAAAAATTCCCGCATATAGCGGTGCCAAAGCCGCGGTCAGCAACTTTACCCAGTGGCTGGCCGTTCACATGGCGCAAAGCGGGATTCGAGTAAATGCGATCGCTCCGGGCTTTTTTCTTACCAAACAAAATCAGGCGCTGCTGACCCGGGAGGACGGTTCGCTGACGGCCCGCGGCCAGAAAATCATCGATCACACTCCCATGGGCGAATTCGGTAGCCCGGAAGACCTGACCGGCCCTCTGCTCTGGTTGGTAGCCAACGAGCAATCCCGCTTTGTCACTGGTATCGTACTCCCGGTGGACGGCGGATTCTCAGCTTTCAGCGGGATTTAGTGGTTTTGACAATTCTGTGAATAGCTATAGATTACAGTTCTACAATAAATAATTAATTTTTCAAAATAAGGAAACTGCGCCAGAGTCGGTTCGGAAAGGCTCTGGCTGTAGCCAAAAGGCGATGGAATGAATAAAAAAGCAAATATCGGAGTTGTTGGTCTGGCCGTCATGGGGGAAAACCTGATCCTTAACATGGAAAGCAAAGGCTTTCAGGTTGCCTGTTATAATCGAACCACGAGCAAGGTAGACAACTTTATAAACGGTCGGGCCAAAGATAAAAATATTACCGGTTGCCACAGCGTGGAGGAACTTTGTGCAAGCTTGGAAAGACCGCGTAAAATTATGATGATGATCAAAGCGGGGCCGGCGGTTGACAAGTTTATTGAACAAGTGCTTCCGCATCTTGAGGAAGGTGATATTGTCATTGATGGCGGCAACTCCCATTTTCCGGACACCATCAGGCGCTGCGAACACCTTGAGAATAAGGGACTTTTGTATATTGGTACAGGTGTGTCGGGCGGCGAAGAAGGCGCTTTGAAGGGCCCTTCGATCATGCCCGGGGGGTCTCCGGAGGCCTGGCCGCATGTCAAAGATATTTTCCAGAAAATTGCGGCTCACACCGACGAGGGTGAACCCTGCTGTGACTGGGTTGGTGAAGGCGGAGCGGGCCATTTTGTGAAAATGGTCCATAACGGTATCGAATACGGCGATATGCAGATGATCTGTGAAACGTATCAGATGATGCGTGATGGTCTGGGCATGACAAATGCGGAAATGCACGACGCCTTTGCCGAATGGAATGACGGCAAACTGGATTCATACCTGATTGAGATTACCCGCGACATCCTCGCTTATCAAGATGAAAACGGCGAACAGGTCTTGGATTATATACTGGACACTGCTGGCCAGAAGGGGACGGGTAAATGGACGGCTATTGCCGCCTTGGAAGAAGGGCAGCCTTTGACCCTCATCGGCGAGGCCGTGTTCGCCCGCTGTCTTTCAGCGCTCAAGGAGGAACGCGTGAGAGCCGCCAAGCTACTCAATGGGCCGGAGGCCGGCTTTTCCGGTGATAAAGTAGCCCTTATCGCGGACATGGAGAAGGCGCTTTACGCCGCGAAGATTATCTCGTATGCCCAAGGTTACCAACTGATGCGCTCGGCCGCCGAAACCTACGGGTGGAATCTTAACTACGGCGGTATCGCCTTGATGTGGCGCGGCGGTTGTATTATCCGCTCGGCTTTCTTAGGCAAAATAAAGGAAGCTTTCGACAATAATCCAGAGTTGGAGAACTTGTTGCTGGATCCGTTCTTTAAGGACGCCGTTACTGCCGCCCAGGACAGTTGGCGCCGCGTGGTCAAAGCCGCTGTGGAGCTTGGCATACCGATGCCGGCGACAAGCAGTGCCCTGGCGTACTATGACGGTTACCGCACAGCACGCCTGCCCGCTAATTTATTGCAGGCGCAACGCGATTATTTCGGTGCCCATACTTATGAGCGTACCGACAAGGAGCGCGGCGAGTTCTTCCATACCAACTGGACCGGACGCGGCGGCGCAACCTCCGCCTCCACTTATAGCGTTTAAATCCGGATAAAAAGAAGCGGGCTGGCTTAGTATCATCTAGGATAGGCCAATCCCATTGCGCCGCAATTTCGTTTACAGTACCCAGTCCGCTTGTTTCGGGCTGGGAAAACTTATTTTAAACTATTCGAAGACCAAGAGGTTTACCTGATATGAAGCTTAGAGAGAATTGTAAATATGCACTCGTTGTGCCGACGAGCATGGGCACGCGGATAACCCCGGAAGACGGGCAGCCGGTACACTGCAGTCAGCAATTTTTAATGCAGGCGACCAGCGCCGAAAGCAATGTCGCCAGCGTTTCTTCATACCTAGGGCTGCCGGTCAAAGTATTGACCAATTTCGTTAAAGACAGTCCGATCGCCAATTTCATTAAGCAGGATCTCAAAAAACGCCATATGGATTATGAAGGGCCTGAGGTCGCGCAGGAGGGACCTTGGGGGGTTCGGCACCAGCAGAATATTGCCGACAGCGGCTACGGTTCTCGCGGCCCCCGCGTTCATAACGACCGGGCCGGGGAAGTTGGACGTTTGCTCAATGTCAGCGATTTCGATTTGCAAAGAATTTTTGGCGATGAAGGTGTGCAGGTGCTGCATTTGTCCGGCCTGATTGCCGCACTTTCTCCGGAAACCGGCAAGTTCTGTCTTGAGCTGGCCAGAGAAGCCCGGAAGTATGATACGCGCATTTCATTTGACCTGAATCACCGTGCTTCGTTCTGGCTCGGTCGTGAACAGGAACTTCGCGACATCTTCAATGAGATTGCGAGCGTTTCTGACATCCTCGTAGGTAACGAAGAAGACTTTCAGCTTTGTCTGGGAATCGAAGGTCCGGAAGCCGGAGGGAAAGACCTAGCCGCCAAGCTGGAAAGCTTTAAAGAGATGATTGGCCGGGCGCGTGCCGTTTATCCTAAGGCCTCGGTTTTTGGCAATACGCTTCGGGAGGTTGTCAATGCTAATACGCATAAATGGGGTGCCCTTATGCTGGCGGGCGATGAGTGGTATGTCGCTGAACCGCGCGAAATCGGTGTCCTTGATCGTATCGGGGGTGGTGACGGTTTCGTCGGCGGTATGCTCTATGCGATGCTGAAAAGCTGGAAGCCGGAAAGCTGGTTGCATTTCGGGTGGGCCAGTGGTGCTTTGGCCACGACGATGCTCACTGACTATGGCCAACCGGCTGATGAAGAACAAATATGGAGCATTTGGGAAGGTAATGCCCGTGTAAGACGCTGAACCTCTATACCCCATGCGAGATCTTTCCGGACGGGGAATATTCTGAAACCATTAACAGGAATCCGGGAAGCGATAACGACAAAAAGGAATTTGAACAATGGCTTTTCTTGACTATATGTATCTGCTGAGTACTGAAACCGCGGCTGATCTGTATAATGAAGTGCGTGATCTGCCCATACTGGATGCGCATAATCATGCGGATGTCAAAGAAATTTACGAAAATAAAAACTATACAGATATCTGGCAGGTAGAGGTGGCCAGTGACCACTATGTCTGGGAAATGATGCGTAAGCGCCAAGTGCCGGAAGCTTTTATAACCGGGGCAAAAGCCAACCGGGAAAAATGGAATGCGTTGGCTGAAATATTTCCCGAGTTGGCCGGTAATCCCGTTTACGAGTGGATGCACCTGGACTTGAAGCGGCAATTTGACATTGATGAACTGGTCAACGCGGAAAATGCCGATGCCATTTGGGAAAAAACCGCCGCCACGCTGCAGAAGGACGAGATGAAGCCGCAAGCTTTACTCAAGCGCATGAAAGTTGAATGTATGTGCTCTACGGATGACCCCCTTGATTCCCTTGAATACCATAAAAAGCTCAATGAAACAGATGGAATGCAAGGTAGAATCCGCCCGACATTCAGACCCGATAAAGCAATGGCTGTCTTCAAACCCGATTGGTGTGATTATATCAAGCGCCTGGAAATGAGTGCCGGTGAACATTTCAATTCCATCCAGGATCTTTTGGGCGCCCTGCAGATAAAACATGACTTCTTCGCCGAGTGCGGTTGCGTGGCAAGCGACCACGGGGTTGAAGTTCCATACGCTTACGACGTCGAAGAATCATATGCCGATAACGTTTTCAAAAAAGCCTATGACGGCAAACCACTCAACGAAGACGAAATTATTGGATTCATGTCATATATGCTTACCGAGCTCGCTGAGATGGATGCCGAAAAAGGCTGGACATTCCAGTTGCATATTGGCGCAGTTCGGGATGTACGTGATCACCTCAGTACGACGATTGGACCGGACTCCGGGGGGGATATCTCCGACCATACCATTGACTTGGTTGCACCGCTGGCACCCTTGCTGAACCAGGTTGATGACCGGCTCAAGATTGTCATCTACACACTCGATCCCAATATGCAGAGTACCGCGGCTGCCTTATGCCGGGCATTCGGCGACAAAGTCAACATGGGTTCCGCCTGGTGGCTGAATGATTCTCCGATCGGCATGAAAAGACAGCTGGAATACATCGGTACGGTTGATGTTTTATGGAATTCTGCCGGCATGGTGTCTGATTCACGCAAGCTTCTCTCATATGACTCTCGCAATGAAATGTTTAGAAGAACCCTCTGTGAAGTTGCCGGAAACCTAGTTGAAAACGGCCAAGTTCCAATGGAGATCGCGCGGCGTCTGGTAAAGCACTTGGCCTACGATCGCCCGAAGGAGTTATTCAATCTTTAATGCGATCATAGTGAATACCCGTTATCCCGGATTCGGAAAGCACCTTCCGAGATCGCTTGTTTTCGGGGCTTGACTACAGCCTTTAGGTTCTCCTTTGCTGGCCCGGGAATCGCTGCGCTCGGGTAGAAGTTTCACGATATGCACCGGAAAGCTGTTGCCCGGGGTATGCAGAAATCACCACAGGGGATGCAACTCTTAGTGGAACCGAAGCTTTACGACACAAGTAAAAATCTCCCAAACACATAAAAAAAAGGAAGGACCCGAAATATTATGAAAAACAAACTTGCCGTTCAACTTTTTACATTACGTGATCATACAAAGACCACTGCTGATTTCGCCCAGGCACTCGAACGGGTTGCCGATATCGGATACCGAGCCGTTCAGCTTTCCGCCGTGGGCTGTATGAATGGTGAAAATCCCGAAGTCGAGGCTGCCGATGCCCGGCGAATGCTGGATGACAACGGGTTAAAGTGCATCGCTACGCATCGCCCCCTTGATGCACTGATCAACCATACGGACGCGGAAATTGAGTTTCATCAAACCCTCGGCTGTGACTATGTTGCTATCGGCGGGATCAATGGCTACGAGCAAACGCTAGAGGGATATCGCCAATTCCTCAACGATATACGGCCGGCGGTTGAAAAACTTAAAAAAGCAGGCATCCGCTTTGGGCATCACAACCATAGCAAGGAATTTGTAAAAACCTCGGACCACAGGTGGCTGGAGGACGTTCTCATTGAGGAGGGCGGCGAAGATTTGATGCTGGAACTTGATTTGTATTGGGTGGAACACGCCGGCCTGAACTGTGTGCGGTTGCTCGAGCGCAGCTGTGGACGCGTGCCGGTTATTCATCTCAAGGATAAAGAAGTAGTCCCCGGAGAAGGGCCGGTCATGGCCCCGATCGGTGAGGGCAACATGGACTGGGAACATATCATTCCGGCCTGTGAAACGGCAGGGGTCGATTGGTATGCTGTCGAGCAGGACAGATGCCGTCGCGACCCGTTCGACTGCCTCCGTTCCAGCTTTGACTATTTAAGCAAATTTTAGAATAACTGCACCCCAAAAATAAGGAGTTTTAAGTAATGGATAATCTTCGTATCGGAGTCATCGGAATTGGTAATATGGGTAGTGGTCATGCGCGTCGCATGGTGGCAGGAAAGGTCCCCGGCGCTGTGCTAACGGCCGTGTGTGATATTAATCCCAAGCGCCGTGCCTGGGCAGAAAAGAACTTGGGCGAGGACGTTCAGCTGTTTGAAAATTCTGACGATTTTTTTGCTGCTGAAGTTGTTGACGCGGTCGTTATTGCCGTGCCGCATTATGACCATCCGCCGCTGGCCATTAAAGCTTTCGACAAAAATCTCCACGTGCTGTGCGAAAAACCGGCCGGCGTTTATACCAAACAGGTGCAGGAAATGAACGAGAAAGCGGCGGCGTCCGACCGAATTTTCGCGCTGATGTTCAACCAGCGCCAGCGCCCGTTGCATCAAAAAGCCCGGGAACTTATCGCGTCCGGTGAACTCGGTGAAATAATGCGGACAAACTGGATCATCAGTACTTGGTTCCGGTCACAGGCCTATTATGACTCCGGTGGCTGGCGCGCCAGCTGGCGGGGCGAGGGCGGTGGAGTCCTGCTTAATCAATGCCCCCACAACCTTGACCTGTGGCAGTGGATCTGCGGTATGCCGTCTCGAGTCCGCGCATTCTGTGAATTCGGGAAATATCATGATATTGAGGTGGAGGACGATGTCACCGCCTTTGTCCAGTATAAAAACGGGGCTACAGGTCTCTTTGTCACCACTACCGGTGAGGCCCCCGGTACTAACCGGCTGGAGATCGTGGGTGAGCGCGGCAAACTGCTGATGGAAAACGGAAAATTGACCTTTTGGCGTACTCGGGAAAATGTTCGGACCTACACCGAAACAACCAAGAAATCATTCGCGTCGCCGGAATGCTGGAAATGCGAAATACCAGTATCGGGAAAAGGTGAAGAGCATCTCGGTGTCCTTAAAAACTGGGCTAATGCTATCCGGAACGGCGAAGAACTGTTGTCACCCGGCGAGGAAGGTCTTCACAGCTTAGAACTTTCCAATGCTATGCTTTTGAGTGCCTGGCAGGATGACTGGGTTGACTTGCCGATTGATGATGAGCTGTTCTTTAAGGAACTTGATAAACGCATTCAAACTTCAAGATATGATAAAGCCAAGGCCGAAGATCAGCAGGAGGAGGAAGCTACTGATCTAAGTGGCTCATTTGGCTGATGTCAAAAGGCCACAACGGATACGAAAAAATCATGCAAACAAAAACGCATGAAGATAACCCGTCGCTGAAGGTGGGAATTGTTGGTTGCGGGGTCATTGCGGGCACGCACCTAACTGCTTACCAGGCCCTGCCCGGTGTCGAGGTAACCTGGCTTTGCGATTGTATTTACAGCAAGGCGGAATCTCTGGCCTCTGAATTCGGCGTGCCGCAGGCTACAGCATCCTACTGGGAAATGCTGGAGGCTACAGATCTCGACTGCCTCAGCGTGTGCACCGATCACGCCTCACATGCCCCCCTGAGCATTGCCGCCCTTGAAGCCGGCAAGCATGTATTGTGCGAGAAGGCTCTGGCGGCATCAAGGCAGGGGCTGGATGCCATGATCGCTGCCGATCAATCTCATCCGGAACTAATTTTTGCCGGTGTTTTTCAGCATCGGTTTGACCCGGTATATCAGGCCTTGCGGGCGGGGGTGGAGGAAGGCGTATTCGGAGATATTCTTACCGGAGGCGTTCGTCTTTATTGCCGTCGGAAAAAAGATTATTACCAAGCCGACAGCTGGCGCGGTACCTGGGCGAAAGAAGGCGGTTCCGTGCTGATAAATCAGGCCATACATTTTATTGATGCACTGGCCTGGATCACCGGAGGGGTACGCAGGATTTGCGGTCGCTACGCAAACTTAACCCACGGTAGCACCATCGAAACCGAAGATACTGCGGTTGCCAGCCTTGAATTCAAAAAGGGCGGGTTGGGAATTGTTGAAGCAACTTCCTCTTCGGCCACCGGCTGGGCACCCCATTTACACCTTCAGGGGACTAGGGGGGCTGTCGAGGTTCGAAACGGCGAAATTATCAATGCCGATTTTAAAGAGGCCGCGGCAAAGGCGGAATTAGAGGCGCAAATAAGGAGCTTTACTGGGGCGAAAACAGCAGGTGCGGGCGCGATCGGCAAGGAATATTACGGAACAGGGCACACGGCTCAAATCACCGATTTTATTGACGCAGTGAAGACCGGTCGCCAACCCGCGGTCACGTCCGAGTCTGCCCGCCATGCCGTCGATATCGTCCTGGCCATTTACGAGGCCCATCGTCAACAAAAGTGGGTCGATGTGGGCGTGCAATGAGTTGCAAATATGCAGAACTATGGTTTAATAACCTTACAAAGAGTGTATGAAACAACAGTGGCGGTTGCGAGTATATCGTTGCCAAGGAAGCCGCTGTATATCTAGACGCCATGCGAAAAGGTATCGCACCCATGCCCGTGCTTATTTCGGATGAGATTTTGACTTTCCGGTGGGTATCGCTAGCCGTAAGCTAACGGTTCCCGCCGGAAAGTCGACATATCGCCGAAAGAAGCACGGGCCCTTCGGGTTGAGGCGGCGGCACCCCTTCTCGGGTTTTCGAGTTGTAACGCAT
>JAWOEV010000142.1:0-8677 GCA_046482565.1 Lentisphaeria bacterium
GCCCGGACTTGAATATAACCTCGCAGATAAAACTGGTAAATACAATATTGAACTAGAAAGACTGACCCCGCAGGTTGCCAAGCTTCTTCCCCCTCGCCTGTTGGCAACAACGCCGGTCATGCAACTGGATCTCCGGGGGCATACAAACGGGACATTTAATCTTGCCAACAAACAACTTACGGCTAACTTCAGCAGTGACTTAAAAAAACTGCAGCTGGCAGTCCGAGGGTACGGCCCCACTCTGCCGGTGCAGGGTTCTTTGGAAGGTAAAGCGCAATTTGCTAAAGAAGTATTAACCCTTCGTCCTACTGAATTGACAATTGATTATGTCGATGCTGACCGGCTCTTGGTCCATCTCCTCGCAAATGGGCAACTGTCAGTGCCTTTGACTCAGAAAAAAAATGAGATATTCGTCAGCTCCAAAGGCATAGACCTTCAGTCATTAGGCGGAATTGTGACCGCTTATACCCGGCGGGAACAAGCCGACAAAACCCGTAAAGGCCCAGAACCCCATGACCCCCGACAAGAAAAACAAGCACCTCCCCCCCGCAAGAAACCGGCAAAAACAATTCACGCCCTAGCCCATCTCGACCTCAACGATTTAGTCTTCCGTGAGGTTACCCTGCAATCCTGTAGTGGTGATGTATTGATGAAAGACCAACGCATAAGTACAGAGTCTTTGGAGATGGAAATAAACAATGCTTCATTAAAAATTACCGGATACCTGGACCTCTCACGCACACCACCGGTGTACAGTTTTGACACCTCGCTGGGAAGCTTGGCATTCAGTCCGATCCTCAGAAGCTTGGGTTTACAAGCTTTCAGTTCAATGGTAAATGCGAAAACCCAATCGTTATCAGTCAAGGCCCAGGGACAAGGGTTTAAGCTGTCTGAACTGCAACAGTCGCTCGCGGGTGACGCGGAACTCAGCATGGACTTACTCTCAATAAAAGGCTGGGACAAGCTCGCTGGATTCGCCCGCGACTACAATATCCCGGAGCTAAAATCGCTTATTTTTAATAAAATCCATGCAAAAGCAGAGATCGCCGACGGTCGTATTTTGTTGTCAGATACAAGGATGTCAGGTAAAAACCTAAAAATAAATATCGAGGGTATCATTGGACTTGATAAGACCCTGAACCTGTCGACCAATCTCGCTGTCGGCGGTGATTTGGCAAATCGGCTTATGGAGCGTGGTTACGGCGCTGTTTTGAAGAGTCCGACCGACGGCTATCGGTCGCTTGTCATGCCCATTCCCATCAACGGCCCCTGGAACGAGCCCAAGGTTGATTTTGATGTTAAAGATTTCATGCGTGAGACATATGAGGAAAATCTGCAGGATGCGGGGATGTTTCTCCTCAAAGAGCTCATGCAGGAGAGGGACAACGCCGAGGAAAAGTAAAAATCATGAACTTACCTGCCGTAAAAAATATGCAACGCTTCCCCGTCCGGGGGATAGGAATGCTAAGCAAATGGGTCTCAAAAACTAAGGCCGGCTCCCCCCCCGGTACGCCCGTTTTTATCGGCGAACAAAAAACTGAAGAAGTCACACTGTCGGTAATCGATTATTCAGAAAAAGAGTGTAATACCAAGGAAGTCGAAAAAGCCACCGACCTTCAGCAATACCGGGACTCCGAAACAGTAAGCTGGATTAATGTCAACGGCATTCATGACGTAGAAGTTATTTCCCGAATTGGTCAGGATTTTAACATACATCCACTTGTCCAAGAGGATATCGTTAACACTTCTCAGCGCCCGAAAGCAGAAGAATATGATGCCTTCTTCTATCTCGTCCTTCGAATGTTGCAATACAATGCCGACAGCGGCACAGTTGATTCCGAACAAATCAGCATGGTTCTCGGACCGGGCGTCGTAATAACCTTCCAAGAACGGCAAGGCGATGTCTTCGATGCAATCCGCGACCGCATTACAAACGACAAGGGACGTATCCGCAAAAAAGGTGCCGACTATCTGTTTTATGCATTGCTCGACGCCGTAATGGACGGCTATTTTATCATTTTGGAACAGCTGGGGGAACCGTTTGAAGCACTTGAAGCGAGAGTCATCAACGATCCCAATCCGGCAACGCTGGCGGCAATCCACGACTTACGAAGCCAAATCAGCTTTCTCCGTAAATCAGTATGGCCGCTGCGGGAAGCCGTCGGCCTGCTACAAAAGACAGAATCCCCCCTTATACAAAATGAAACCAGGTTATTTCTGCGCGATGTAAATGATCATGCATTTCAGCTGGTGGACACCCTCGAAACATTTCGCGATGCAGGTGCCAATTTATTCGAAATGTATCTGTCTATGGTAAGCAATCGCACAAATGAGGTGATGAAAGTTCTTACCATCATCGCGACGATTTTTATTCCCCTGACCTTTGTTGCCGGCATATACGGGATGAACTTTGAGTATATGCCGGAACTGAAAACCCCCTGGGGGTACCCCGCCGCCTTGGGACTGATGCTGGCCATAGCTTTCGCCATGCTCCTTTTCTTCCGCAAGAAAAAATGGCTTTAGTAACTTGCGAGAGTAAAAATCAAGAGCTAGTGTATTGTGCGAAAAACGGGTCAGGCATATCAAACAAAGTTGCGTTCTCGTGATCGTCGCAAACTTCTAAGCTTTGACAAAATTGCAACATTGGCGCTTACTCGGTGTTGTACAATAATCTATAACACAAGTTATGGGAATATCACTGCTGTACAAAGTTTTGACTGAAAAAGCACCGAAATAGCAGAGCAGAAAATCAGGGGCGGTAACGCCCCGCAAAAAGGCAATGTTTTATGCCTAAAAAAACGACACGACTGAATTTGAGAACGTCAATTTTCCGACTAAGCGTAAGGCATTTGGCGTTTATAACTTTCGCCCTGCTCGCAATCCTGCCGACGCTTGCCCTGCTTAGAATGGCAGTCCTGCTATTCATTAACAGTTCCCCTGCCTCATCACAGACTTTTGAAATTGCCGCGCTCGCTATTTTTGCCGGTTTGTGCTACATCAGCGGCTTTCATTGTTTGTACGCCATAGTGAAGCGCATTAAAAGTTTACACCGGCAGTCTTTCCAACTGAGGGCAAACGACAGATTCGAGAATTTAGCCACTGTCGCGCTCGGGGGTTCCGGCATTATCCCCAAAGACTCTGAGTCTAATGCGGTAGAAATTCAGAATTCGTTCAATGAATTCGAATCCCTCACGGGCACACTCACGAACCTACAGGACCAAATTGCGCAAAACCTCAGCAGGGTTCGCGACCAGGCCTTTTTTCTGAATCAGCTTGAATACCTGCTGGATGACAGCCAGGACATCGCCGTAATCACTGACGCCGAAAACAATGTCCTCTTCAGCAACCGTGCGGCCCGTAATATCTTAGGCATTGAAGCCGATCAACCCCTGCGATACGCGTTTCAGGAAGGTAAACTGGAAGCAGAAGACATAAGTCGCACCCTTGCTAAACTTGAGGAGTGGAAGACTCAGACAGCAGAATTGTCATTCACTGACGAGAACGATCGAAAAACCACTTTCCAGGTTTCATTCCGCATTACTAGCGAACCTGATTCCGAACCGTCGAAGATATTGGTTATGCGGGATATATCCGCCCAGAAAAGACTCGAACGCCAGCTCTATAGATCCGAGAAGTTGGCCACTCTCGGCCAACTTATTTCCGGTGTCGCCCACGAGCTCAACAACCCCCTTGCCGCTATACTTGGCTTCGCTGAACTCTGCCAAGATTCCAGTCTTTCTAGGAAAGAACTCGACGGAAATCTTGAGATTATCGAACGGGAGGCGCGCCGAACCGGACATATTGTCGAAAATCTCTTAAACTTCAGTCGACAGCGGCAAACGCAGCGCACTGCAGTTGATGTGCACGAATTATTAGAACGCTGCTTTAATCTGCTTTCCTACAATTTCCGCAATACCGGCATAATTATCAGCCGCGATTACGATGCTACCCTGCCGCACATAGCGCTTGATGAATACCAGATGCAGCAGGTTTTTATGAACCTAATCGTCAATAGCGCGCAAGCGATGAAGGAGGCACAGACGGAATCCCCGAAGATTTTTGTAAGCACCCACCTCACCCACGATGAAAAACAGCTTGTCGTGGAACTGGCCGACAACGGTCCCGGAATTCCGCAAGAGTACAAAGATAAGGTCTTCACCCCTTTCTTCACCACTAAGGATGAGGACGAAGGAACCGGCCTCGGGTTACCGGTCAGCCTCAGCATAGTGAAGGAGCATGGTGGCAATATACTTTTACACAAGACTAAAAATACAGGCACGTGCTTCAAAATCGTTTTTCCGCTTCCCGAAGAAACGGTGGTTGCCTCCCAGAAAAAACCGTCGCACACAGTGCGACGTCAGCTTACCGGTCGCATACTAGCCGTAGATGACGAACCATCTTTGCTGAAAATGACCAAAACAGCGCTTGCCAAAAGTGGCTTGGAAGTCGTGACCGCATCTACGGTCAAAGAGGCCTTAGCGGCTTTGGCGCAAGAGGAATTCGACATGCTCTTGGTCGATATGTATCTGCCGGATGGCAACGGCATGGAAATCTGGGGATTCCTACAAAACCACCAACCGCAACTGGCCAGTAATCTGGTGTTCATGACCGGCGACCCCAGAGTTCGCAAAAAGATCGCGGCACGCCTCGGCATGGAAGCGCCACTTCTACTCAAGCCTTTTCATGTAAACGATTTGTATGAAACTGTCCGGAAACATCTAGGCGAGGATGTCACGGAATTGGCCGACCAACAGCCCAAAAGTCAATCCTAACCAGACGCCATGCGAAAAGGTCTAAAGCTCCGCCTCGAGGCGGATTGAAGCGCGCCGGTGGCCTCTCTCGGCGGATATTCTGTCTTCCCGCGCACAATCCATCATCAACCGTATGGGGGAATTCAATATTTTGGTTTTTTGCAGCCATACTTTGGGACAAACTGCTGATATTTCGTAATCCTTGTTCTTCGTTCGTACTTTTTGTACTAACCTGATTAATTCACGAGCTAAGAACCACGAACAACGTTAAACAAAAAAGGGAACAGTAATGGATATTTCAAAATTTGACTTCATGGGAGCTGACGCCGTACACATCAAAACCTCTGCCATGCAGCTTGTCGTTGTAACTGAATTCGGTCCGCGGATTGCCTTCCTGGGAAAACCGGACGGGAATAATCTTTTCTTGTGGGAACCCGGCAAGCATAAAAGAGGTGACTGGGATTTGCGTGGCGGTCATCGCGTCTGGGTAACCACCCCGCAGGCCGATGAGAGTGAAGATGCTTACGGACCGGATAATGATCCTTGCGATGTCGAAATGACTGATAAAGGTGTCCGCGTCATCGGTGCCGAAAACACTGCCAACGGCACTCGCCGCGGTATGGAAATAACCGTACTTGACGACAACACTGTCAAGGTTGATAACTTCGTAATGAATACCGGTGAACTGCTTTACAGCGGCGGTGTCTGGGCTCTAACCTGCTCTCTCCCGAAAGAAAATACGCAGTATGCCGTCCCCATCGGCGACGGCAGCAGCTGGGATACGTTCACAAGCATCAGCTTCCGTGAATGGGCCGGCCATCAAGGTGGTTTTGCTGATCCGCAGTTTACCATTGACGGTGATCTTTATAAACTCCATCCCCAGGGCAAGGAGAACAAGCGTATGCTGCAATCCCATCGCGGCATAGCCGCCATGAGCAATCCTGTCGACAAGGTCACGTTCGCCAAAAAAGTCGATTACAACTCGGCCGGAAAGTACCCACTGAATACCAATATTGCCCTCTACGTCGGCCCTGATAACTTTATGGTCGAGATGGAAACCATGGGGCCGGAAAGAACCATTAAACCAGGGGAAGAATTGCATCACGTGGAGACGTGGAAACTGCGTGATGAAGTTGTGGCGCTCGACACGGGAGATGATGTCGAAGCAATCTTCGCATGAAAAACTGTCCTGTCAACCCCCACCGGATAAGCCCGCTGAACGATGCTTCAGTAAAGGACGGAAAATATGTCCTTTACTGGATTCAGCAATCGCAGCGGGCTGAGTTTAATCACGCCCTTGAATATGCCGTCTTCATGGCCAACCAACTGCGGTTGCCTTTACTTGCCGCCTTCGGACTGATGCCGGACTACCCCGACGCCAACCTCCGCCATTACCGTTTCATGCTGGAGGGACTCAGGGACTTGGAAGACGACTTGCACCAACGCGGAATAAAATTCGTCTTACGCCTGGGGCAACCCGCCGACATTGCCTCTGAACTGGCGCAATCGGCCTCAATGGTTGTCTGCGACCGCGGTTACCTGCGCCATCAAAAGCAATGGCGTCAACAATTGGCAGACGATGCCGCTTGCCGGGTAGTTCAAATTGAATCCGAGGTTATCGTTCCGGTTGAAATCGCCTCGCAAAAACAGGAATATGCCGCCCGGACTATTCGCCCGAAACTGCATGCAGTTTATGAACCGTACCTTCATCAACTGCCTGAGGTTCAGTTAGAAAAACCTTCACTCGACCTCGGGGTTGAGGGTCTTATTCTCAGCTCGGACTGGCGAAAAATCGAAGACCGCCTGCAATTCAACAAATCGGTTGCCCCCGTCGATAATTTGTTCTCCGGCGGTACCGCAGCCGCCCGGAAAGTCTTCACTGATTTCCTCAAAAACCGAGTGCAAAACTACGAAGCCCACCGCAACCAACCCCAGACAAACGACGTTTCACACATGGCCAAGTACCTCCATTTCGGGCAGATCTCCCCAGTATGGCTGCTGCTTGAAGCCGGAAAACAGACCACGGCGGATGACGAGAACCTCGCAAGCTTCACCGAAGAACTTCTGGTGCGTCGTGAACTGGCAATGAACTATGTTGAAAATACCGACAACTATGATCAATATACTGCTTTACCTGAATGGGCCCAAACCACCCTCGACGAACATCGCGACGATCCCCGTGAATACCAGTACTCCGTCGAGCAACTGGAGAACAGCCAAACCCATGACGATTACTGGAATGCTGCGATGATGGAAATGGTAAATACGGGCTATATGCATAATTATATGCGTATGTACTGGGGTAAAAAGATCCTGGAATGGACAGATCTACCGGAAGAAGCTTTTGCAAGAACCTTACACCTCAACAACAAGTATTTTCTTGACGGCCGTGATCCCGTTTCCTTCGCCAGTGTGTCATGGCTGTTCGGCCGCCACGACCGCCCCTGGAAAGAACGCCCTATATTCGGCAAGATCAGGTATATGAGCAGTAAGGGGCTGAAGAGAAAGTGTGATATTGACAGTTATGTTGCCAAAGTCCAAAAAACTCAGCCCCTGTAAAGTATCCCTCAAATGTCGAAGCACCCATTCAATGTCCTTTCAACTGAAATAGGGCCGATTCAGAAAATCCTCAGACTGGCCTGGCCGATTGTTGTCTCAATGGCCTTACACAACTCATACAGTGTCGTGGATATGTATTGGGTTGCTTCTTTAGGCAAGGCTGAGATAGCCGCGGTTACCCTCGCGGGTATTTTGTTTTTTGTCATGTTTTCGCTTTCGCAGATCTTCGGCACGGGGGTACATGCGCTTATCGCCCGGGCTTGCGGTGCCGGTCAGAATAATCGAGCTGGCATGATCTTGCGCGACGGGATTTTGACCGCCTTGCTGGCGGGAGCCGTCGCCGGAGTTATACTCTACGGCTTTCCGGGAACCATTTTTAAACTGCTTGGTGCCGAGCCGGAGGTCGTACGCACTGGGGTTCCTTATTTATCCGTCATGGCGATTGGTTTTGCCGCTACCCTGCCCCAATTCACTCTAAGCGCCGGTTTCCGCGCTACCGGAGACATGACAACCGCCATGACTTTAACCGCTATAACCGTGGTCATGAATATCATTCTGGATCCGGTCCTCATTTTCGGAGTCGGGCCACTACCGGCTCTCGGGTTGGCCGGCGCGGCCTGGGCCACGGTTATCTCGGTCGTAACCGGTTTTCTGGTCGGCATCGCCTTGCTCCGCAACCACCATTCATTGTATGGCTTCCGCCTGTACAAAAGGATAAGCTTTGGCGTGATACGCGAAATGTTCCTTATCGGCTTACCCTCCGGCGCCCATTATATCCTGTTATCGCTCAACCAAACAGTTATGATCCGCATGGTCGCGGAATTCGGCACCGTGGTAATCGCGGCCGCCGGCATCGGCACCCGGATAACCCATCTCGCGTTTCTGCCGTGCATCGGCATCGGTGCCGCCACAGCAACCCTGACAGGACAATACCTGGGGGCTGAACAACCCGAAACGGCGGCTCATCACATCCGCCGCGCCCTGTTAATAAACAGCTTGGTAACGGCCGTTATCTGTGGATCAATCGCTCTCTTCCCGGCTTGGTTTATGAGTATTTTTACCGATTCTCCGGAAGTGATTGAAACCGGTTCAACCTATCTCAGAATTTTTGCGACCGGTTTTATATTCGTATCGGCAACTATAGTTTTAACCCGTGTTTTTCAGGGAGCGGGTGACACTGTTTGGCCAGCTCTCGTTATGTTATGCAGGCTAGGCGTCTTTGCCGGGGGGGCAGTTTTGATGGGATGGCTGTGGGATTTGCAGGAAACCGGCATCTGGCTCGCCTACATGGGTGCCGGGGTTCTGCAGTTAATAATCATCAGCGTAATCTACCGGATGGGGACCTGGAAACGACGCAACCTCCGGGT
>JAWOEV010000170.1:0-9312 GCA_046482565.1 Lentisphaeria bacterium
GCTGCTATACCTGGGGGTTCACGCATCCCGAGGAATGCGAAGGCAAGATGCATGCGGGATCCTCGGCAACCCCCATCGGTCCGTACACCCATTGGCTTGAGGATAGAGGCGAGTTGAAATCATTTCATGAGGATTACACGGCCAGGCAGAAGGAAGGTTGGTTCAAAGCACTGCACGACTCAGTGCTCCCCACCGAAGCGTTTGAAGACGCGTATATCGGCACACGCGCCGCAGATTGGATTTCCAAAGTACCCGACGATTTCCCTTGGCATTACTTTGTCAGCTTCGTCGGCCCGCACGACCCGTTCGACGCTCCCAAGGAGTACGCCGACAACTATCGGAATGCCGACATGCCGGCGCCACTGTTACCGACTCCGGATGGTAAGTCTGCGGAGTATGCAAATCGGCAATGCAATATGGGCCTTGAGCAGATCAACAAGGCGCGTCAGATGTACTGCGCGGCCATCGAGTTGATTGACGATAAAATTGGGGAGATCCTTGATGCTCTCGACAACCGCGGCATGACCGACAACACCGTTATCATTTTCACCAGCGACCATGGCGAAATGCTCGGCGATCACGGGCTCTTCACCAAAGGTGTTGGATATGAACAGGCGCTACGGGTACCGCTTTTGATGGCTGGGCCGGGTGTTCCCGAGGGCAAGCGAAGCGATACGCTGGTAGAGCTGAATGACGTGAACCCGACGATCTGCGAGGCCGCCGGACTTCCGCCACAGGAAAGCATCGATGCAAAATCGCTCTACCCGTATTTGCGCGGCGACGTTGACGAACACCGCGACCAGGCCTTCTCCTGCCTGGATAATTTCAAATGTCTACGCACCAAGACCCACAAGGTCATACTCAGCCGCAACGACAGGATGTGCGTGGAACTTTACGATCTAGTGAACGATCCCAATGAAACCACCAACGTCAGAGACCGGAAAAAGGACGTATGCGGGCCTCTGCGATCTCGGATTCAACAGCGATTGACCCATGCCAAAGGCATGAGATGACGGTTGGGACAAACAAACGAACAGGAACGACTATGACCGGCACCAAACCAAATATCATTCTCATCAACTGCGACGACATGGGCTATGGCGACCTGGGCTGTTACGGTTCCACCTCAAGCGTAAGCAATTGCGAGAAGGCTTCGAAACACTCAAGGATTGCCAGGTCGAACTCCATTTACATGACTTGATGACTGTACGCGGTGATGTGTCCCGGATATTCAAGTGAGCACAGATTGCCTGGGAAGAAGCTGAACAAATAGCAAGTTAAAAGAGGCCGAGTTGAACCGGCGCAAGTTGACTATCCTCCGTAAATTTAGGCAGAAACATACCAGTCTATGGATAATGGGTGAGTGACCGGCCGCAACTTATGTTGGCCCGATTCGAATTATCTCCAATTATTTTCTCCAATTCACAACATTTGACACAGAAGCCAACTAAACGGTTGCTACGGAGGCGTTATTGCGTGCCGCAGAACCTTGACTCATGATCGAGGCTGAAGAAGTAGAACTTGTTGTTGCCGGGGAATCGAACGAATGGATCAACGCACCCAAATCAAATCAGCCGTGGTTAGAGCTGCCTGGCGTTTCTTTTTTTTAGCTCTTTAACAGCCGCCTTTACGTCCTGAGCGCGTTTTTTGGGAACAACCAGAACGCTATCGCTGGAAACAACCACAACCACATCCTGCATACCGACAACGGAAACCGCCATTTTTTCCGCCCCCGCCTCATTATAGATAATTGACTTTTCTGTCTCATGCAAAACGGGGTCACCTATGACCACGTTATCTTGTGCATCGTGATCAAAAGTTCGATCCAGGGCATCCCAGGAACCAACATCATCCCACTTGAAGCTTGCGGGGGCAACCAAGAGACCTTTGGCGCGCTCCATCAGGGCATAATCAATCGAAATGTCCGGCAATCGGCTGAAAGCTTCTCGAGCTTCATCAAGCTTATTTTCCACCATAGCAGCGGCAATTTGCTCGATTATATCAACCATTTCAGGACGGGCATCCCGAAGTTCATTCTGAAAAGTCTTAACTCCCCAGAAAAACATGCCGCTGTTCCAGAGATAATGCCCGGTGGCCAGGAAACGCTGGGCTGTCTCGCGGTCAGGTTTTTCCAGAAAACGAACCACTGGAAATACCGGATACTCGGAGGAACTACCGTCCGCAGGTTTAGCGGTATTGTCCATTTCTATATAGCCATAGCCGGTCTCGGCTCTAGTGGGCCGGATGCCAATGGTGACCAACGCATCATTCTGCTCAGCAACTTCCAGGGAGGTCGTCACCGTATTCTGGAACTCTTCCTCATCCCCAATCTGGTGGTCAGCCGTCAAGACCGCCATTGATATATTCGCGACATCCATATTGTGACGAGCAAGGAGAACCGCCGTAACATAGCAAAGGCACCCAGCTGTGTTGCGCTTACAAGGCTCGGCCAAAACATTATCCGCCGGTATACCAAGCTGGGCATTACGAATAGCTTCCACAAGGTGCTCACCCGTAGCCACAAAAACGTTTTCATATCCGACTGCCGGCGCCACCCTTTCAATGGCCTCCTGCAGAAGCGACTTGTCCGGACGCGTCAAATTGAGTAACTGCTTAGGCCTATCCTTGCGTGACAGCGGCCAGAACCTTTCACCGGAACCGCCCGCCATAATAACCGCTACGCGTTTACTATCCATGCCATGTTCCTCCTGAAAAATTTATTTTTTTATGCTACGAGAAGGGTCTATATCAAATTTTGTTCTAAAGCCTTGAATTTATCCAGACATTGACTGTAAACCCGGTACAGATCCCGGCGATATTCGCGCGGAAACTTGATTATCCGTTTTCGTAATATTGCCAGGTTTTTACGCTGTTCCCCTAGAAAAACAGAAATCTGCTCATGCAAACCTTCACCTGAATCACGAAGGGCAAGTAGCAAGGACTGCATCTGCGATATCTGTTCTTCAAGCGAGTCCCGAATCTCTGCAGCTTTCAAGGCATCGGTAGTTATTCTGATAAAATGATGCCCCGTAATGCTCAGGCGCGCAGCTTCCGGTAAAACAGAAGGTCGGGTAAGAAGTGTTTTCAATAATAGATGAAGATACCCCCCCCGATACCTTTGCCAAGGCTGGCGAATCAGAGATCGGAGAAATGCAACCACTTCGTTAGTACGCACTTTGCGGGTAAACGCGGGGCTTTCGCCAATATTTTCCATTAGCCTTTCACAGCGTTTGAAGTATGCCATCCCATCCCGGGGATATAACCGGGATAAAAGTTTTCTGTAATTGCTGACAATTTTTTCCGGATCCCGCCCTCGGTCGGGGACAAAGTCGATCTTAAATGAATGCGTATTATTGCCCCCGAGGGGCTCATTGAGGAGACGCCCTTCCGCTGAAAGCCGCTCGAATAGAAGCGAACCCCGAAGCGGGGCCAGTAGCCCGACCATCGCGGTTGGAATTCCCGCCTCCTGGCAAAAAGCAAAAATCTGATCACAAACATCGTCGGGTTCGCGATCCATCCCGACGATAAAACCAGCTGTCACCTCCATACCATAACGCTGAATTTCCATAACATCATCGAGCAATTCCCGGCCGGTGTTCTGGTGTTTATGAGCTGCTTCAAGAGTTGCTGCATCCGTAGTTTCTAAGCCCACAAAGACCATATTGAATCCGGCGTCCCGCATCCGTTCCATGAGGCCGGGAGACTGGGCTAAATTCAAGCTGGCTTCAGTAAAAAAGGCAAAAGGGAAACCGCGTTCATTTTGAAACTCGGCGATCGCATCCAAAACGCCTAGGACTTCTTTTATATTACCGATAAAATTGTCATCCACAAAAAAGACCGATCCCCTATATCCCAGCCCATAAAGAACTTCCAGTTCAGCCAATATCTGCTGTGTGCTTTTAAGTCGCGGGCGATGTCCGAAAAGCGCCGGCTCACTGCAGAATTCACAACTGAAAGGACAGCCTCTAGACAGTTGCAAGGCCATAGAACCATAAGCCTTAATATCCAAAAGGTCGTATCTAGGGGTGGGGGACTTTTGCAGGTCAGGATAACTGGTTGCCTTTTCTACGACAGAATCACTGCCAAAATATTCTTGCAGGCGCCGCAGTTCTTTCAGGTCCATCTGCTTTTCCTGATCCTGCTTACGGATAACATGTTTGAAGTATGCTTTTTTAGCAGTCCCTGCTTGGTAATCCTTCAGGAACAAATCAAGCACACCGGATTCAGTCTCGCCCAAAACATAATGGTCGACATCCCGAATCTGTTCATAAAATTGAGTAGGATAAGGGCCGCCGGCCACAACCGTTTTCCCTTCGGCATGCGTTTCGTCCACAATCTCCTGTACTCTCCCTGCCTGAACCATCATAGAAGAGATAAAAACAACATCACACCAAGCTAAATCATCACGACTTACAAAACGCACATTTTCATCTACCAAACGCGGGATCCACGCCTGAGGAAGCATACCGGCAATAGTCAGCAATCCCAATGGCGGCATAGAAGCACGCTTCCCGATAAAACTCAGAGCATACGCAAAACTCCAATAAGTGTTATCCGGAATCTCAGGGTAAACAAGAAGTACTTTATATTTATTTTCATCAGACATAAGGCTTGCAATCTCTCTACAGAGTCATCTTCAAGGACGACACATCCTCATACTTCTTCAGTTGTTACTTGTGGCGTAAATCTGCTTGAATATACCACCTGATATTCCCGACAACAATAATTCTCAAGCCGGGACACTCGGGGAAAGAGATTTTTTGCAGGATCATACCCCCCCGCCGCTGATGATATATCGTAAACCGGTAATTATCATATCAACGCCAATAGCGCCAATAAAAAAGCCGCTCAACCTCAAGAGGATTTCCATATTCTTATCGAAAGCAACCCGGAATTTCCGGCGCTCAATATGGGATCTCAGAAGACGCAAAAAAACAATAAACAGATAATTAATTGTAAAAATAACCAACAATAAAAGTAACCCCTCGATTAAACTGTACCCGTCATCGGCCATCACTATGGCGAGGGATATTGTTCCAGCCCCCACCATGAAGGGTAAGGATATTTCGGAGGCCAATTCATTAAGGTCGGTTTTCATGCTGATCATGGCCCGTTGACCACGAACCAGATAAAGGTAGGCAAAAGAAAAAATCACGATTCCCCCAAAGACTCGAAATGAGTCAAAGGAAATATGAAGAATATACTTGAATATAAAATCGCCGGTCAAAAAGAAGAAAAAGGAAATACCGAAAGAGATCGCACTTGCTTTCAGCACAACCCGGTCAAACTGCTTGCCATCCAGTTCCCGCATGACCGGTGTTAAATATAGGAACAAGGCAAACGGGTTTAACATAGCCAAAAAGCCGACAACAGTAGCAATCATTCAAAACACTCCATCTTTTTTTTCGATAAACAGCAATTTTAAGATAATAAACTCTGCCACAAACAATCACAACCGTCAAGTTCGATTGGCGCTGACGTCGTCTATTAGTTCTGGGGGGCGGCGGAGGAGCTTAAAGACTGGCTGAAAGGTGAAGCTTTTATGTTATTGATTCGGCAGGGTGGCTGTGGCGAGCAAAAAAAAAGAGCTGGCAACGTGCTACGTTCCCGTGCGGATTGCACAGTATCATCGCCGCTGAGGTCCTTAACTTCCGTGTTCGGGATGGGAACGGGTGTGGCCCCCTCGCTATAGTCACCAGCTCAAAAGGTTGTTGAAGGCCCTGCCGCTTTAGTCGGCTGTCCGGTTTTCGGCCGGCAAGGTTTTCAACTGGAAAAGAAGCACAGGAGTATGTCCGAGTCGTTATACGCGTTCATCATTGTCAATATATGAGATCCAGAACACCTTTTGCGGATTCACACAGATGAATTTTAATCTGTTCCGCGGCGCACATTGCTGTAAAGCAGTGTAGGTCGCGGAAAAAGGTGGTCAAGTCTCACGGCTGATTAGTACCGGTCGGCTGAAACGGTTACCCGTCTTACACCTCCGGCCTATCGACCCGGTCGTCTTCCGGGAGCCTTTAGATTCTGCCGAAGCAGAAATGGGAGACCTATTCTTCAGGAAAGCTTCGCGCTTAGATGCTTTCAGCGCTTATCCGTTCGCGACATAGCTACCCGGCAATGCTCCTTGGCGGAACAACCGGAACACCAGAGGTCACTCATTCCCGGTCCTCTCGTACTAGGGAATGCCCCTGTCAAGTCTCCTGCGCCCGCAGAGGATAAGGACCGAACTGTCTCACGACGTTCTGAACCCAGCTCGCGTACCACTTTAATCGGCGAACAGCCGAACCCTTGGGACCTTCTTCAGCCCCAGGATGTGATGAGCCGACATCGAGGTGCCAAACCGCGCCGTCGCTATGGACGCTTGGGCGCGATCAGCCTGTTATCCCCGGAGTACCTTTTATCCGATGAGCAACGGCGATTCCACATTCCACCGCTGGATCACTAGGTCCCGCTTTCGCGACTGCTCGACCTGTAGGTCTCGCAGTAAGGCCTGCTTATACCCTTATGCTCTACGCATGATTACCAACCATGCTGAGCAGACCTTCGAACTCCTCCGTTACTTTTTGGGAGGAAACCGCCCCAGTCAAACTGACCCTCTGACACTGTTCTCCGCCCGGATTACGGGATCGGAGTTAGACATTCAACCGTTCAAGGGTGGTATTTCACCATTGCCTCCCCCCGCCCTGGCGGGCGGGGTTCACAGGCTCCCACCTATCCTGCACATAAACGGCCGAAGACCAATATCAGATTACAGTAAAGGTTCACGGGGTCTTTCCGTCCTACTGCGGGTATCCGGCATTTTCACCGGAATTACAATTTCGCCGAGAGCCACGTTGAGACAGTGCCCAGATCGTTGCACGATTCGTGCGGGTCGGAACTTACCCGACAAGGAATTTCGCTACCTTAGGACCGTTATAGTTACGGCCGACATTCACCGGGGCTTCGCTTCAGAGCTTGCACTCGTCCGCTTGACCTTTCGGCATTGGTCACGTGTCACTCCCTATACATCCTCTTGCGAGTTAGCAGAGAGCTGTGTTTTTGGTAAACAGTCGCCTGGGCCGCTTTACTGCGACCCTCCGGCGCTCACACCGCATGGGTGATCACACCCGAGGGCACCCCTTCTCCCGAAGTTACGGGGCTAATTTGCCGAATTCCTTAACGTGGTTTCTCTCGCGCACCTTAGGCTTCTCGCCTCGTCTACCTGTGTCGGTTTACGGTACGGACTGCGTATCATCAATGCTTAGAAGTTTTTCCCGGCAGCAGAGTACCGGCTGATCCGCTTTGTCCGAAGACTCCGCGTCCCGTCACGCCTGAGGCTTTATGACCGGCGGATTTACCTGCCGGTCGCCCTGCACGCTTGGACTGTCACTTCCAGTCGACAGCCAGCCTGACATACTGCGTCACTCCATCGCTCCGATACACAGGTACAGGAATATTAACCTGTTATCCATCGACTACGCCTTTCGGCCTCGCCTTAGGTTCCGACTAACCCCGGGCGGACGAGCCTGCCCCGGGAAACCTTGGACTTTCGGTGGACAGGATTCCCACCTGTCTTATCGCTACTTATGCCTGCATTTTCGCTTGTCTGCAGTCCACCATACCTTCCGGTACAGCTTCAATCCGCAGACAACGCTCTCCTACCGCGCCTCTGCCAAAAGCAGAGACACCCGCGGCTTCGGTTCCGGACTTAGTCCCGATCATTTTCGGCGCAGAGTCACTCGACCAGTGAGCTGTTACGCACTCTTTAAATGATGGCTGCCTCTAAGCCAACATCCTGGATGTCTGTGCAACTCCACATCCTTCAATCCACTCAGTCCGAATTGGGGACCTTAGCCGGCGGTCATGGGCTGTTGCCCTCTCGACTGCGGAGCTTATCCCCCACAGTCTGACTCCTGTGATAAAAACAACGGTATTCGGAGTTTGACTGCATTTGGCATCCCGGTAAGGACCCGCAAGCAATCAGTGCTCTACCCCCGTCGCTTAATTAACACAAGGCTAGCCCTAAAGCTATTTCGGAGAGAACCAGCTATCACCGGGTTTGATTGGCCTTTCACCCCTATCCACAGGTCATCCGAGCGTTTTTCATCACGCAACGGTTCGGACCTTCACTCCGTGTTACCGGAGCTTCATCCTGCCCATGGATAGATCACCCGGTTTCGGGTCTGCTCCCTGCAACTGTACGCGCTTATCACACTCGCTTTCGCTGCGGCTGAGTCGGAGACTTAACCTTGCTGCAGAGAACAACTCGCAGGCTCATAATGCAAAAGGCATGCGGTCATCCTGCTGTACAGCAGGACTCCCACAGTTTGCTGGCGCACGGTTTCAGGTTCTATTTCACTCCCCTCGCAGGGGTTCTTTTCACCTTTCCCTCGCGGTACTGGTTCACTGTCGGTCATCGGCTAGTATTCAGCCTTGGAGGGGGGTCCCCCCGGATTCAGACGGAGTTTCACGTGTTCCGTCCTACTCGGGATCCCCGGGGGCCGTTATCCGTTTTCGCTTACAGGACTTTCACCTTCTGTGGTGCAACTTTCCAGATGCTTCCGCTAACTTCAAACGTGCCCGATTCGGGTCCCGCAACCCCCTGCTGTAAACAGCAGGGTTTGGGCTGGTCCGCGTTCGCTCGCCGCTACTTGCGGAATCTCGGTTGATTTCTACTCCTGCGGCTACTGAGATGGTTCACTTCGCCGCGTGTCGCTCCGTATACCTATGTATTCAGTATACGGTACCCTACCGTTCGGTAGGATGGGTTGCCCCATTCGGAAATTCCCGGATCATAACGTGCGTGCCGTTCCCCGGGACATATCGCTGCTTGCCGCGTCCTTCATCGCCTGCCGATGCCTAGGCATCCACCGTACGCCTTAAGTAACTTGACCACCAGAAAAATAAACTTCCGGCGATCCGCCTTAAAGTGTTCTGTGTATTGTAATTTGCCCGCGCGGTACCGTCCCGCTGTTAAAAAAAAACAGCATAAGACAAGTACCGAACTTGACTAACTACTCCTGTGCAATTGTCAAAGAGCATATTTGCGTGCCGGAAGCTGAATTTTTCAGCTTCCGGCACGCAAATAACTGGTGGAGCTGAGGGGATTCGAACCCCTGACATCCTGCTTGCAAAGCAGGTGCTCTAGCCAGCTGAGCTATACGCCCCGATCTAATCGTCGCCCTGAAAGGGGCAGGAATAGCTCAGGCTGTATGCCCGGCTAAAGCAGCCCGCCCTTCAAGCTTTGAACAGTGCGATGCAGTAAATGCTGATCTGCGTCTCCGGTAAGGTCTCCTTAAAAAGGAGGTGATCCAGCCGCTGGTTCCCCAACGG
>JAWOEV010000185.1:0-2749 GCA_046482565.1 Lentisphaeria bacterium
TGCTAGACCTTGACGCAGAGACAGTTCAAGCGGCTGCGTGCGGAATGGAACACGGCATTGAAGAGGAGGCCCTGGAACGCATCGTCTGTTTTGTTTCATTCACAAAGAAGCGTCAACCGGGGGGTACCAAATGGTTGGCAGAATTCCGCAAGTTTATCCGTAAATGCGGAAAGGGCAAAATCTGCCGGGAGTGCATTGAGGAATACAAAAAATGTGATCCGGAATCCGATTGAATTATGACGCCCGAAAATAGCGGTTTACGCAGGTTGAAATCAAAGTTTCGGATCTTCACCGGCATCTGTCTCTGGGTTGTCGGGGTTGCTCTCGACGACGGCGTCATACGCGTCATGTTCAGATTCGGGTGCAATCTCGAGAACCCGATTGCCGATTGCGGAAATTGCCCAGGCTCCGGTGGGGGCAGTCAGGACAATGCTCAGTACCGCAATTGCCAGTATGATTTCACCCGGTCCAGTATCCATGCCGGCGGTCCGCATGGCAAGCAGAGGGGCGGAGCCGATGGCCGCCTGCACGGTGGCTTTGGGTGAGAATGCCACCATCGTAAACAGCCGCTCTCTGGCGTTCAATGCGCTGCCGGCAAGACAGCACCAGACACCGATGCCACGCGCCAGAAGGCCAATTCCGATGATGGCCATGCCGGCAAGTCCGGCACTCCAGGCGACTTCCAAATTAACCTCCGCACCGACCATCGAAAATAGGATAATCTCGGCGAAGATCCATATTTTGGCCAGCTTGGCCGCTAATTCATGGGCCATCTGCTCGCGCTTTTCCAGAATAATAAAGCCGATGGCTATGGCTGAGACCAGGCCCGCAAACGGAAACACGCCGGCCAGCAGATGCTGAAGGCGAACCAGCAGAATCGAAACGGCAATGATGATCAGTACCCGTTTGGTCGCGCGCGGATTGAAGCGGTCAAACAACTTATAGAGACAGAATCCAACGGCCAGACCGATGGCGATACCGGACAACAGGGAAAAAGGAACGCCGATAATCTGTCGGGCTAACCCGGCTTGATGTCCGACATATAGGCCAAGTACTATGCTATGGGCGACAATCACGAAAACGTCGTCCACCGAGGCAGCGGCCATGATCATCGAAGGGATGTCTTTCGCGGCACCGCGGCGTTTCTTGATAAACTTGATCATGGCAGGAACCACGACCGCGGGCGATACCGCCGCCAGCACCGTGCCGAGGACAGCCGATTCCAGGAAAGACAGCCCCAGCAGTCGCGGGCCGGCAACCGCGATTACTGCACCCTCCACAGTGGCTGGAATAAACGCCAGAAGCAATACTCTGCCGCCAACCCGATGAAGAGTGGCGCGGCTCAGCTCGAATCCGACTCGGAGCAGAATCACGATCAACGCGATCAAGCGCAGGTCCGCGCCGATGGCAAGCAAGTCCGGATCGACAAGCCCCAGAACATGCGGCCCAAGCACAACCCCGGTGAGCAGTATCCCGATCAGTCCGGGGATGTGAAAGCGCCTGAAAATCCAGGCCGCAATCATGCTCAAAATAATGATTTCCGCAATGCTTGCTGCCATTTCTTTATCCTTTGTGGCACTACAGGATTTTTCGTGGCTGGAAATCTGGGGGCTGGAAGCCCCATTTCATCGTAGCCCAGGGCAATCGCCCTAGGAGCCTGATGCCCGTATTCCGTGCCCTGAAAGGGCACCTCAGCCTCGGATTCGCGAAACGATTTGAAGAAGCCCTACAGGCTTCAAACGACCGACATCCACCAACCCAGGGCGCTGCCCTGGGCTACGATGAGACCGGGGCGTTGCCCCGAGGACCCTCAAAACCCACTAAATTTCCTGTAGTGCCTCCTTTGTTACAGTCCTTTTGCTCGCCAACGGTGATGGAAGCGGCAGGCTCCCCAGAAAAGAACGCCGGTCAAAGCAACGAGAACAAGTGGGCTCAGCCAGTGTGGAAAATAAACATCCTGCCCGAAGCCGCCGCGGATCAGACTGCCGGCGTATGACAACGGTGAAATCGGGGCAACCCATCTTGCCCATCCCGGCATCTGGGAAATCGGGACAAATATGCCGCTGACAAAAAGCAGTGGCAGGCGCACGAGATTTGACAGCAGCATGATGTTCGACGGACTGCTGGCGGGCGGCGCGGCGAGGAGCACACCCAGGGTCGCGAAACTCAGTGCCCCCAGAACGATGCCGGTCACGACAAGCGGAATGCTGGCAACTGTCGCGTCGGTCAGGATCAGACCGAGAAAAATCGGGACAACCGACAGGCACGCGCCGAAGATGAGGCCGCTGATGATGTCGCCGCCGACCATGGCCCTCAGAGAAACCGGGGTGGCGATTAATCGCTCATAGGTCCGTGCCCGTCGTTCCCAGGGGGTAACAAGCGGCCCGACCGCGCTGGCGGTGAACCACAGGGCCATTGCCACCATGCCCGGGACGATATTTTCCGCGGCGATCGGCCGCCCCATTTTGAACGCCAGGAAAAAGAAAACCGGGAACAGCACGCCGAAAATGAGCACCGGCGGGCGCAGATAGTACAGCATCGCGTTCTTCTTGACGATGACCAGCGCTGCGCGAGATTGGCGCTGCCATGTGTTTACCGTTTCGGTATGGTTCGTCATTTGGTTCCCTCCGTTTTGCTGGTGATATGAACATAGACCTCTTCAAGGCTGGGCTTGCGTGTGCAGATGTTGCGGATAGGTGCGTTCTGCGCGTCAGCAAAGCGGACGGTCTCGACCACCACCCGTCCGGGG
>JAWOEV010000026.1:0-12739 GCA_046482565.1 Lentisphaeria bacterium
GTCTGATCAATAGCATGAATTAAGCTCGACAACTCCATTGCCCCGAGTACCATGCTCATACCAAGCACCCCGCTGTTACCGCCGGCACTTAAGGCGTTGCTGACGGTGCGTACCCCAGACGACAAGCTAGAATCAAATACGCCGGCGACGTCCCTAGTTACGACATCATAGCCTGTTGGTATTCTATCACCCTGCTCGTCCGTAAGAAACTCAGTTATCGGGTAAGCATCACCGTCGCTATCCACTCCCCAGGTAGTATATGTCTTAAAATCCGTAGGGTAAACTTCGCTTACTGAGGCGCCGGCAAAACCTTCAGGCTTAATTTGAAAATCAGCGTCTTGGCTGCCAACGCCGTCAAGCATCCGCCATTGCATGCCGAGTCCTTCCAAGTCTTCCTGATTGATCTCGACAAATTTCGCTTCTATCATCACCTGCGTGGGAGTGATATTGAGCTCGCGCAGCAAGCGTTCAATCGTTCTTAAGTGCTGTTCTGTGTTGTGAACGATCAATTTGCTGGTGCGTTGGTCATAAGCGACGCTGGACCCCTCGGGGAATCGCACGCCCAGATTTCTGAAATACTCTTTGATTTTTGCGCTAGTCAGACTGTCTGACTCCTCATCGCCAGTCTCTGCGTCTTCCGTACCCCACTCGCCGATGTCTGCTGCCTCGGCAGTCCGCTCTGTTTTAAAGGTCCCTATCGGAATTGGGTAAAACTCGGTTTCCATTTCCCGCCCTCGAAGGGCTCCCGAGGCCCCAATGATAACCGCATTTTTTTCCACCACATAATCCAAGTTAGCGACCTGACATACATATTTGATCGCCTCGTTCAGCGCGATATTACTCATTTGCAAAGTAATTGTGCGACTTCCGGCTGCTGGTTGCCCGGCGTCTTGGCCACCGCCGGTTTCGGCAGGAGCACCAGTATCCTCTTCGGGCCAATCATCGAAGCCTTCGTCAAAGTCTCCACCTCCTCCATCAGCTGGCTCCGCCGGGGCCGGTTCTGTACGCTGTTCTGCGGTCACATTCAACAGGATATTAACCCCCGTCCCCTCTGGATCCAGCTCTTTACTTTTCGAACGCAGGTAGACCACCACCTGATGTATTGTGGCCTCTTCAAACTCTAATTCCGGGAAAACAATCTCATCCAACTTTTGTTGCAATTCGGTATTTCCCATCTTTGCAACGGGTTTACCATACCCCTCTCCGTCTCTCTCACCGCCGATTGCTCTGACGGGGGGGCTCCACTCCCACTTAACTTCCGCCAGTTTTTCCTTACGGATCATCTTCCGGCGTTCTTCAGCCCATTTAGACAGTTGTTCATTCACCTTGCGGAGATATCGAATGGCGTGCACATTATAGGGATCAATAACCAGAACTTCTTCAAATTTATCGCCAGCGGCACTAAGTCGGCCATTTTCCAAATTCAGCCTGCCCTGCTCGATTAATTTAGTGATTTCTCGTTCACTTTCTTCCTTGTCCGGGAGAACATTCTTTTCCGCCGTCTCCTCCTCCAGTTTTGCTTGTTTCTCAGCCTCTAAATAAGACTTAATTTGCTGCCGGTACTGCTCCCCCTTCTCCGGATTCAACTGGATAGCCTGCCGTAACTTTTCCATTGCTGTCTCAAATTTCGAAGTTTCCGCCATTTCCTTGCCTTCTGCGGCAAGTTTTTCCGCCCAACCTGCGTATGCCCTGCTCTTGCTTTCTTCGGCAACGGAAACTCGCTGGCGCAAAGTTTTAGTATTACCGGCATTGCGAAAGTGCTTAATGGCAAGATTAAAATGCTCAATGGCCCGCTTATACTCCTGTTGCTGGTACAAGTTCCGGCCGCGTCTCATCTCGGTTTGCCCCAACAGATACTGTTCTTCGCGACGAACGCGTTCTTCAATTGAAAGTTCTTCGGGCAGAAGCCCCTCAACCTTTACTCCCGTTTCTGTCGCTATCACATCGCCTTCGTCATCGCTCTCGGCATCGCGCCCGTCTTCGGCCTCTACCTGATCCTCTTCTTCAGCCTCTTCAACGGCGTCTTCAACGGTCTTTCCATCTGCCGTCACTTTAAGTTTTTCATTTTCCTCAGCCTCTAAATAAGCTTTAATTTGCTGCCGGTACTGCTGTTCTTTGTCCGGATTCAACTGAATAGCCTGCCGCAACTTGCCGATTGCTGTATCAAATTTAGAAGCTTCCCCCGTCTCCTGACCTTCTGCCGCGAGTCTTTCGGCCCAACTTGCGTACGCCCTGCCCTTACTCTTTTCGGCAACAGCAATTCGCTGGCGCAGATCTTCGTTATCCCCGGCCTTGCGAAAGTGCTTAATAGCAACATCGAAATGTTTAATGGCCCGCTTATACTCCTGTTGCTGGAACAAACTTTCGCCGCGTTTCATTTCCGTTTGGCCCAGCAGGTATTGACCTTGTTGGCCGCCGCTTTCCTCCGCATCCTCGGTCTCCTCCTCGAGCCATGATTCCCCCCCCCAGTCCTGCGCCAAAGTCCAAGTCCCGCATAGAGCGCCCAAAATGAGCCCCACACCTGCGAGTATGCCCAACACTGCCGGCTTGAATGACGTTATAGCCTTATGAATCATCTTATCCTCCGAACGATTTGTTTACTGTTAGAGTGAAGTTATACTGATTTTCAATTAGCAGAATGTAAACGGTATATTGCTTAATTCAAAACCGTCATAATTATTTCCGCCAAGACTGGAATCCCTCTGTATTTCGCGTCGGTTCCATACCTTCGAATTCCTCAAAGCCCCCTCCATCAAATTGCGACCTGTCCCGGCGCAATTTTCTCGGCATATCCCCGTTGACTACGACATTGCCGGCTTCATTTCCCACCAACTGCAATAATACCCGCTTTGACGACAACACCTTAATGGTATACTCTTCCTTCCGGCCCGTCACATCTTTCAAAATCAAGGGCTGGTTGCCTTTTACGGAATACTTAACCGCCTCACGGGGATCGGAGGCGCTCTTATAAAAGACAAAACGGATTCTTATGCCTGCAGTACTCTGTTCACCAACGGCAAGAGTGATCTTTTTGCCATCTTTTTTCTGCAGTGTCAGGGTAGAAGCGTCCCGGGCGACTTTGGCATTCAAATTGGGGTCGAAAACATCTTTGACTTTTTCCTCGACATCAATAATACTGTAACCTTTAACCGCATCTCCCAACTTTTTAAATCGGGTTTTCCAAGATCCATCCTCAACAACGTTAATTACAATATCCCACTTTTCTTTCGGCGCATCAGCGCCACCTTTAATCAAGTTTTTAAACACTATATCTAATCGTTGCTTTCTTATTCCCGCTAGGCGAAGATTGTTAGCTAGGAGCGGGTGATCAGTGTTATCGCTCGGGTCGGTTTTATTTTCAACCTCAGCGCCAACTTCCTCGAGATTAGTAAACCAGTCCCCGTCGCTGTCTAAAGCCGCATCGGTGGGATTATTAGGATTGAGGAATTCATATTTATTTTCCACGACGTCCAAAATCCCGTCACCGTCAGTATCTTCACCCTCATCTGGCGGTGCCGGGCCACCAGCCTGGGAAGTACCGCACCACGGACAGACCTGGGCGCTGATTGGTAGCCAGTGATTACAGGCTTCGTTGGCACAGACAACAAAGCGTCCGGGATAAAACAAGGATCTGTTCATACTTTTTTGACTGCCCAGCCACTCCACGTCGGGAGAATTAAACACTTTGAGTGCGGCAAAATCTTCCGCCCCGAGCGCCTTCACCGTCGCCTCCCCGTCCTTCGGTGCCGATGCCCTTTCAGCCGGAATCTCCTGCATCGACTGGAGGTCAAGCAACACGGTTGCACTGTAGATCAGCAATAACACCAGAAATATTCCCAGCGCCAATTTTTCATAATGTCGCTTGAGTATACTCAAACCACTACTCCTGTTCCGGTTTGTTGAACTCCAGGAAGTCAACCCTGACCTTTACCCGGATTACATTTTTGAGCCCCACCAGGCGAGCTTCTTTCGGCAATGTTTCTTCTTCTACTTCAGCTTTTATCCGCCCGTCAAGCTCACCGCGACGGCGGCTCTCCCTGTTTTCCCGCTCCTCTGCTGCCTTCTGTTCTTTCCAAGCGGCTCCGATCCCTTCCTGCAACAGGGCCCCCGCTTCGTTCCCTGAGACAACTTCAAAGGCTTGAACTGAAAAGAGATAATTGGCGTCGGATTGCAAACTGGTTATAAGTTTTTTAACCTGTTTCGGCCGCCCTTCCACTAAAAGATCAAACGGCATAACTTTAAAAAAGACTCTTTCAGCGCTGTTAAGCCCCATAGGCCTTTGCAACGATAAAAGCCTGTCTACTTTCGCCGCACCCGTCAACCGGATTATGTCACGGACTATCTCAAGTTGCTTCATAATTACCGGCACTTCTGTTTTTTCATCGGGCAAACCTTCGGCCTCAAGAATACTTTGAAAAGAAAAATTTTCAGCTTCCTTTTCGACTATTACTCCCTCAGCCTGTAAGTCACGCTGCATTTCCCTAACAAAACGGCTTAAAATTCGCTTTGCCTCAATATCCCGGACGGGGTCAACCGAAATATGAGACTTTTCCCATAATGCCGTTTTGATTTGTTGAAGTTTTTCCCGCGTCAAAGCATAATTTTCAGACAATGCGTCAAGATTTGCCTGGTTAACCGGTATTTCACGGGTTTTGAGTGTTTTAAGAAAACTCTGCTGTTCTTCAACTTTAGCTTCAAAATCAGCCGCACGGCCCATATACCTGCCTAGGAATACCAGCATTACGACGGCGGCAATCAACGCCAGAAGGCCAAATATGACTATTCCGATATTTCTTTTAATAAAACTCATTCGTCAACTCCGGCTCCCACATCCTCAGGATAATTTACGGACAGCGGTGTATTCAATTTTATCCGCAGAGTATAAATGATCAGATTCTCAACTTTTTCATGGGCCGTATAGGTTTCAATTCGAGTCTCACTTTCATCAAATAAAGCAGAATTCTGTAAGCGGCGCTCAAAGATCTGTTCCGGTGTATCTTCCGAAGCACCTGTGTTGTTTTGCGTCAACACTTCATCAACATCATCCGCATTTGCTGTTCCTCCAACCCCATCGCCATCAGCGTTGCCGTTGTTCTCGATTTTTTCATCTGCTTCTTTGACCACCAGGCTGTGTCCTCGCAAAACAACCCCTGTCAGAAGCTTGGGTTGCAGTTCTCCTTTGATTTCATCAAGCTCGCTGGCTCCTGGCGGAGGGGAAGGTTGTCCGCCGCTCACACCCCCACCGAAGATCCCCGCCCCGGCAGGCTGATCATCTGCCTGATTCCCTTTTGCGTTATTGCCCTCAGCCTCAATCTCGGGCTCAATCGCAATCGGTTGCAATTCGTAAACCCATAAATGTTCAGGGCAAAGCCGACCGATTTCGTTGACCATCGCGAGCCATTTTTCGCGTCTTTTCAACACCTTGTATATTTCCGAATAATCTTCTTTCAAGGAAGTCAGGGTCCTAGTGCGAGACGATACTTTCTTATCCAAAACCTTAAGTCGTTCGACATCACCCTGCCATTGTTCATAGACGGATTTATAAATCTGTGTTTCCCGCATACTGCCAAGCAAAGCCAAACTAAGCATCAGGAGTATGCAGGCAATGCAGGCCACAAAGTAGGGTTTTTTCTGTCGAACAGACATTTGTCGCTGCACATTTTCCGGAATCAAACTAACCTCAACCGGCAATTGCCTTTTATAGCGCAACCCCAAGCCGATGACTTCACTGAACGTGTGCGCCACTTCCTGCAGTCGGTCAGCGTCCACCCCCGGGGCAAGCTGTACAACTTTGAACGGATTCAGGAATTCAACATCCATATTCAATTTTTCATTAAAGAAGACATCCGTATACGTCATTGTCGAGCTACCGCCAGTAAGAAACATTCGAACGGGCTTACTGCCTTTCTGCTGGGCTCTATACACGCCGATAGACCGGTTTATTTCACCGTGTAAACGGGTCATAACGTTACGCACAATTTTAGAGACAGCACTGGCTACCTCAGACTCCGGTTCAGCATAAGCGCCCCCCAATGCCACAAATCCGTGTCGGCGTTTTAATTCCTCCGCTTCGGCCATATCAATCCCAAATTCTTTAGCGATTTGTTGGGTAATAGTATGACCGGCGATAGGGATGGTTCTGGCGAAAAACTGTTGACGATCAGCGAACAGCAAATTGGTGCTTCGATCGCCGATATTCAAAATCATTTCGCATTCTTGATCACCAATATCATTTGCACGCGCTGCGTTGTAGCATGCACAGGGCGCCACATCAACGAGCAAAGTAGTCAATCCCGCCTGCTGAACCGCATCAGTTATTTGTCCGACTATCTCATTCTTGATCACCACGAACATCACTTCAAGCTCTTCAGCTTCAGGGTTGGCAATAAGCTGGTAATCCCAAATGACTTCTTCCATTGGGAAAGGAACATTCTGGCGAGCTTCAAATTCGACTATTTGGCGGACGCGGCTCTCTTCCTCGGCAACGGGTGGGAGTTTGACAAACCGCGTAAGAGCAAATTGCCCAGAGATACAGACCATTGCCTTGTGAGCGGAAAAGGCATTATCCTGCAACAGATCCTGCAGAACCGAAGTTATAACGAAGCTCCGATTATCTTCAGATATTTCTTCTCCGTATTCCCGATAATCGAACCCGGCAAGCACGATCCCGCCAGTCGCAGGATATTCAAATTCTGCAATCTTGATACTGGCAGCGCCAATATCAACGGCTAAGATGCGATTACTTCTAGACATAGCTATGAGTCCCAACGGAATTCACGTTTGGTAATTGGCATGTACTAACTATCTTCTTACAAATAACACTGAACACCGAAATTGCCACTCTTTTCTCATTTTTTTTCTGAGGAAACCGAAAAACAATACCCTGAATTATCCCGGCTAACGTGCAGATTCTGCGGTTTTCCACTTTAAACGCGAATTGAACGTGAGTGGAAGGGATTTACGGCGGCCCAAGTTCCCGGCGTGAAAAGCGCCAGCCTCAGCGGTCGGCAACACCCTGCGCGCCTGTTCAACGTTACTCTGCATCTGACGAGTACGCGCCTGCATCTCGGTGTGGGCCGCTACAGCAGCGGCTCGCCTTACCTCCGCCCTAGCCTGGGCCATGAATTTATCGGCCTCTGCCTGGTCACTCTTTAATCGCGCACCAACGTTATCTTCCACGGAAACATCAGCAATATCCACCGAAACAATTTCAAAGCAGGTTCCGCTATCCAACCCTCTGTCAAGTATATATTCAGAAATTGACTGCGGATGTCCTAGGACGTCCTGGTGGCTGGCAGCCCGGCCAATTCCGGCGACTATTCCTTCGCCGACCCGAGCCACAACGGTATCTTTACCAGCGCCTCCCACAAGCCGATCTAAACGAGTTCGCACCGTTACCCGGGCCGAAGCAGAAACGCGAACCCCGTCCTGGCATACACCGTTCACAACGCCGGCACCATGCGCCGGGGAAGGACATACCAAAACCTTGGGGTTAACACTGGTTTCTATGGCATCGACAACATCGCGTCCAGCCAGATCAATTGCCGCAAGTTGCCTAAAATCCATATCCAGATCAGCCTTCTGAACCCGGATTGCGGCCCCACTGACAGCCGCTAAGGACCCCCCAGCGAGTATATGCGACTCCACATCATCCAGAGAAACATCAAGCCCGGCTTTATTCATGGTGATTAAACTTTTTACAACCTGACGAGAGCTTATACGGCGTAAACGCATCATAGCCATTTCCAGGATAGAAACCTGGATGCCGGAAGCTTTAGCCTGCAGCCAGAGATTGAAATACGTAACTGCTACCGCAATCACTGTCAGCAGTATTGCCGCCACAATTATGGCAAGAACTAATAAGGCATTCATGAACCTATTCCCCTCAGTAATGAAGGTTATGTCAAGAGTTTCGCCGCGTCTATGGGGCTAATCACCAATCAGCGCCTCGTAGTATAATTGGGCGCGTCTTTCAAAACTTTGATATCATGCGGATGCGCCTCGTAAAGCGCGGCTGGCGATACTCGAATAAGTTTTGCTTTCTTCTGCAGTTCCTTCAGTGTCTCGGCACCGCAATACCCCAGCGAATAACGGATTCCGCCGGCAAACTGCAACAAGACATCGGCGACCCGGCCACGGTAGGGGACCACACCCTCCACCCCCTGGGGGACCAGCTCTTCCGCAGTATCCACGTCTCGTTGTCCGTAACGCTCCCGACTGCCTTTGGCCTCCTTCATGGCTTCCAGGCTACCCATACCGCGATATACGACATAGGTCCTGCCCTGATGGAGGATTCGTTCTCCCGGACTTTCTTCGGTGCCAGCCAGAGTTGACCCCATCATAACGCAATCCGCACCTACAGCGATTGCTTTTGCGACATCTCCGGAATGAGCAATCCCGCCATCCGAAATAACCGGGACTTCTTCGCCTATGGCCTTACGGACATTGTAAACTGCACTGACTTGCGGTATTCCGACACCGGCAACCACCCGCGTGGTACATATAGACCCGGGCCCTATACCGACCTTGATACCGTCTGCACCTGCATCCACCAATTCTTTCGCCCCTTCTCCCGTAGCGACGTTTCCGGCCACGACATCCATTTGGGGGTATTCTTTTTTGGCATACTTCAGCGTCTCAATTACACCTTTACTGTGCCCATGCGCAGTGTCAATAACCAAGACATCGGTTCCCGCCTTAACCAGCGCTTCCATTCGTTCCTCATCATAAGGACCAAGCGCCCCGGCCACCCGCAACCGATGTTCGTCGTCCCGGTTATATCCCGGTTCGATATTTTCTTGGATGGTACGAACATCATGAAAACTGTAAAGACCAGCCAGGCTTCCTTCATCGTCTAAGATGGGCAATTTTCCGACCCTATTGGTAAGCATAATTTCAAAAGCTTCCGCCGTTGATATGCCTTTACTGCCGACGATTAAATCGCGGGTCATCACCTCGGAAACGGGCAATTCATGATTGGTACAAAATTTAATATCCCGAGCGGTAAGTATGCCCGAAAGCTTCCCTTCCTTGTTGAGTATCGGGAACCCGGTAAACTGATATTTATTCTCTTTTTTCTCAGCCAGGACTTCGGCCACTGGTTGAGATTCCCGAAAAGTAACGGGATCAGTTATGAGACCATTGAGATAGTGCTTCACCTTGGAAATATGGGCAGCTTGAGCTTCAACATCCAAATTCTTATGAATAACCCCGATCCCCCCCAAAAGTGCTACTGCAATGGCCATTTCGCTCTCGGTCACAGTATCCATTGCAGCGCTGACAAAAGGGATATTCAAGGGCACATTGCGGCTGAAGCGCGACTGTATATCAGCTTCCTCAGGCAGAAAATCTGCATAGCTGGTCAACAGGCTCACATCATCAAATGTCAACCCGGTATGCGAAAACTGGCTCATAAATCGGTCAATGAACGGATTCTTCACTTAGCACCTTTCGGCGTTTATTGCTGTAAATTATCAATGTAAATTACCAAGGCAAGCTGAATAATTGTTTCAGCAACATATCAGCTACTGACGAAAATTTCAATGCGCTTCACTCTTCGGCCGGGCGGATAACCATTTTTTTAAGTTTGGCATCTTCCGGTTCATTGGGGGCATTCTCTTCAACTATCCCTTCAATATTTTCGAGAGCCAAATGAACGATGCGCCGGTCGTGCGAATTGTAGGGGCCAACTTCCTTCGGCTCGCCCCAGCGTTTGACTTCTTTCGCCGCATCAAGGGCCAGTTTTTCCAACTTCTGATCACGCTCATCATCGGGCGAATTTTCTCTTGATTTCGGCCTGGGTTTCGGCGCATCCTCCTCGGGGTTGGCCTGTTTCTGATAACCGTCAACATCCAAAATAGCCCGCGGAAAGTCTTGCTCATGGTGGCCGAGTATACGGTTAAGCAAATACTCCAGGCTGTCGATTGAACGGCCTTTGCGCCCTATCAACCGCCCGGGATCAGGCGTGTCAAGAGTCAACAGTAAGTCGCCTTCTCTGTCTGTAGCTTTTACGTCCGCCGTAAGCCCCAAACGCTCAATCATATTTTTAACGATGTCGGTAGTCAGATTAAGTTGCTCTGTGCTGATACTCATTTAGTTACTCCTGTTGTATCTGTTTCAAACCTCTTAATTATCGAATTCTGTAATATTGTCAGGATTTGGTTAGTAGTCCAATACAAAGTCAGCCCAGAAGGCATACTGTAAAAGATAAACATAAAAAACACAGTCATAAACATCATCATACGCTTCTGTGATGGATCACCGGTAGAAGGAGCAAGTTTCTGCTGAAGGAACATTGACAGCCCCATTAATATGGCCAAAGGCCGAATCGGAAGTCCCATAATAAGCCACGGCAAGGTATCAGGTAGCGACAAATCGGTGGCCCATAAAAACGATGCCTGCCGCAACTCAATTGCCCCCCGCAAAGTATTGAACAGAGCAAAAAATACCGGTATCTGGAACAGTATTGGCAGGCACCCGCCCAGTGGATTTACTTTGTGTTCCCGGTAAAGCTCCATCAGCTTCCGATTCATTTTCTGGGCATCATCTTTATATTTCTCCCGCATTTCTTTAATAAGCGGTTGCAACTTCTGCATCTTTCGCATGGAAGTTGTACTTTTATAAGTCAACGGCCAGAACAGCGTCTTAATCACAATCGTAATAATGATTATCGCAATGCCGTATCCCCACTCTTCTCCGATAAACCCTTGGATCCAAGTTAAGGACTTAAGTATGGCAGTGGAAATAACTTGCATCCACCCGACCCTGAAAAACAGGAACAGGTCAAGTCGCATAATGGAAACAAGTCCGTCATTGATGGTTTTGAGGCGTTTATACTCTTTAGGTCCGGCATACCCCTCAAAGGTGAGTTCCAGATTTTTTTGGCCTTCAATCTTAAAGGCCGGCAATTGCGCATTGCCGTATAACCACTTTTTACCAACTTCCCCACTCCCACTTTCCCCTGGCTTATTGACGGGCGCGGCTTCTGAATAAGTACCCAGTTGGCAACCGCTGAAGTTAAGCTCAGATGCGGACAAATAGAAAACAAAATATTTATTATGCAGGGCCACCCATTCGAAGGATCTATCCGCCAGGTTCGTGGCTTCGGAGGCCTCCATTTCAGTGACATCTTCGGCGGTAAAAGATTCCGGTTGTTTTTCATCCGGCGCCTTCAATTCAGCAGCCAAGTCAACGCGCCCCACTCGGCTCAACTTTGAGCTGGAAGCCAAATCTTCCGCCGTCAGCGCCCCGAATTTAACGCTGAGATCATTCAATGCGATTGCTTCGTCACCACTATTCTCTAAACGGATTGTATATTTCAGCCGGTACGAACCGGCGGAATCCAGTTGCCAATGTTCAACCAGAGTCAAAGGTGCATTAAGAGCTTTTCTGGTAAGTGATATGTGCTGAGTGTTGTAAACTCTTGCTTCGCCGCTGCCAAACTCCAACTTTCCAGTTCGAGAAACCACCGTGCAATAAGGAAAGCGATAATTTCCCAAGCTTACTTTTGCATCACCTTGATAGGTATTATAACGCTCAAGTATAACCTCGGTAACCCCCCCGCTCTCCGCCGCAACGCTCGCTTGCATATAATTCTTCACCAGCAGTTTAAGCGTCTCAGCCGGCTTAGCCCGCAACTGTCGCCTTGAGCCACCGCCTGCTACCGTGGTTGTGCTAACCGCTTTTTCCGCGGTCAGAGCGGTTGATTCAGTCTTCTCTCCTTTTCCCCCTTCATCGGAGACAGTTGGGGTATATTGCGTATCCTCCGACCCGGCAAACTGATTTTTGTTATTGCGTTGTTGATCTTCAGGCTGGTTGCGGAGCTCGCCGTTTACTTTATTGTTTTGGACTTCTTCCCTCTTTGGCGATTTTTCTTCGGCCGGCATCCACCCCACTTTTTGCATGAGCGGATACCAAATCAGAAAAAACAACAAACACAGAACAATAATTATAACTGAGCGGGTATTCATATCTTACTTTTCGAATTCCTCGACGCTTTGTCCTTTTATGGGAACCGGATCATAAAATGAGCCGTTATAGAAGGGGTGACACCTCATAAGCCGGCATATCCCAAACCAACTGCCTTTTAACAACCCGAAACGCGATATCGCCTGCGCTGTGTAATTCGAACAAGTAGGAGTAAACCGACAGCACCGTGGCGTCAAAGGAGAAATACATTTTCGGTAAATCCACAGGCAACACAACGCGCAAAAGCGCGCCGTAACAGATAGCCAGGCAAACCTGCGTTTGACCGCAGAAGCGTTCGCAGGAGAAGAAATAATTGTAGCTTTAACTGGCATCCGCGCTTTCATATAAGTTGAGTCGTCGACAAAGACGTTGCAGATCCTCTACAACGTCCTGCGCCTTGACTGATTTTAGAGGCTGTCGGGGGCGAAGAACGATCCAGACGGGGCAGCTGAATTCCGGGCATAACTGCGTAAGTGCCGTCCTTAACAGGCGCCTTGCACGATTCCGCACAACTGCTTTCCGACTAAAATACTTGGAAATGACAATTGCTTGTCTGAAATTACCATCCGGTGCCTTAAGCACCTGAACGACCAACAATCGACTTACACGCTTTGACCCGATTTTTTTAACTTGTCGAAATTCAGAATGCAGAGTCAACCGTCGGTGCTTACGGTCGGCTTTCTGCTTGCCTCGGCTCAGGCTCGTCACGCCGTCTTCCAGTTGCTGTTGAGATAAATCCAAAAAAACACTTTGTTCAGATACAGTAATAGAC
>JAWOEV010000064.1:0-4928 GCA_046482565.1 Lentisphaeria bacterium
CGGAAATTTACAACCTTGGCGCACAGTCACATGTCCAGGTTTCTTTTGAAGTTCCGGAATACACTGCCGAAACTGACGCAGTGGGTACTCTGCGCCTCATGGATGCAATCAAGGAGGTTGGTCTCCGCCCCCGATTTTATCAGGCATCAACGTCGGAATTATACGGCAAAGTACAGGAAGTACCGCAATCCGAGAACACCCCTTTTCATCCGCGTTCTCCATATGCCGTAGCCAAGCTATATGCCTACTGGATAGTTGTTAACTACCGCGAGGCCTACGGGCTCCACGCCAGCAACGGAATTCTTTTCAACCACGAATCACCGCGCCGCGGGGCAACCTTCGTTACCCGTAAAATCACCCGCGGGGCGGCCCGGGTTAAAGCGGGGCTTGATCCGTGCCTTTATCTGGGGAATCTGGAGGCCAAGCGTGACTGGGGTTATGCGCCCGATTATGTTGAAGCAATGTGGCGGATTATACGTAGCGATGAAGCGGCAGATTATGTAGTTGCCACCGGCGAGATGCATTCCGTACGTGAATTTACTGAAGCCGCCTTCAATTATCTAGACATGCCACTGGAATGGCAAGGTGAAGGAACCGAGGAAATCGGGATAAACGCCGACACCGGTAATACGGTCGTCCGAATTGACCCGCGCTATTACCGGCCGGCTGAAGTTGAACAACTTTTAGGCGACGCTACCAAAGCCAAAGAAAAACTTGGATGGGAGTCCACTGTGCGGTTCACGGAATTAGTGGAAATCATGGCCAAGTCCGATTGGGAAAAAATCAGCAAGGAAGTTTAAGGCATGGCACAATCATTTTGGCAGAACAAACGTGTAGCAGTAACTGGCGGCGGCGGCTTCCTGGGAAGTTTCATCTGTGAGAAACTGCGCGAACGCGGTTGTCAGGAAGTTATGATTCCGGAATACCCGGACTTTGACCTAGTCAAAATAGAAGATGTCCGCCGAATGTATGAGGCCATGCAACCCGATCTGGTTCTGCACTTAGCGGCTCAAGTGGGCGGTATAGGTGCCAATCGCAAGCATCCGGGAAAATATTTCTACAACAATCTGATGATGGGTGTCCAGCTCATGGAAGAGGCCCGGCGCCAGGAAGTCCCGAAGTTTGTGGGGCTCGGCACTATCTGTGCATACCCCAAATTCACCCCCGTCCCCTTTAAAGAAGAAGATCTCTGGAGCGGCTATCCTGAAGAAACCAATGCACCTTACGGGCTGGCAAAAAAAATGATGCTGGTTCAGGCCCAAGCCTATCGTCAGGAATACGATTACAACGCCATATTCCTGCTGCCGGTCAACCTTTATGGTCCACGCGATCATTTCGATCTGGAAAATTCACATGTAATACCGGCCTTGATTCGCAAGTGCCTGGAGGCAAAAGACCGCGGTGATGATTTCATTGATGTCTGGGGAACGGGCCGGGCTTCCCGGGAATTCCTCTATGTCGAAGACGCGGCCGAGGGCATTCTCATGGCCGCGGAAAACTATAACGAACCAGGTCCGGTTAATTTGGGCGCCGGTTTCGAGGTCAAGATCGCTGACCTTATATCTACAATTGCTGAGCTCACCGATTTCAAAGGCGAACTCCGTTATGACAGCTCTAAGCCTGACGGGCAACCGCGTCGCTGCCTAGACGTAACCAGGGCCAGGGAAAAATTCGGTTTCACCGCCAAAACCTCTTTCGACGACGGCCTTCGTAAAACCATCGACTGGTATAAGTCAATTCGTTCCGTACGCCCCGATGGCGGACCTTGAAGTTTTTGAGCACATCACCTATTTAATAAAGGCAAACAAGACAGGAAAGATAACCGTGAAATCACCCACAAAAGCGACCGGCAAATCCTATGCCGATTCAGGTGTTGATATTGATTATGCACACGAGCTTCTGGACCGCGTAAAAGCCAAGATATCCAGTACCAAACGTCCGGAAGTTTTGGCCCCGATCGGCGGCTTCGGAGGTCTGTTCCAATTGGACCTTAGCGGTTACACCGAACCCGTGCTGGTTTCCAGTGTCGATGGGGTTGGTACCAAGCTAATGGTAGCCGCCATGATGGAGAAGTATGATAGCGTCGGGCATGACATAGTAAACCACTGCATTGACGACATCATTGTCCAAGGTGCGGAACCTTTGTATTTCATGGATTATCTGGGCATTGGTCGATTGCGCAGCCCTCTGTATGAACAGGTTCTTGAAGGGATTGCCGACGCCTGCGCTGCCCAGAATGTTGCTGTTCTCGGCGGTGAAACAGCGGAAATGCCCGGCATGTATGGTGATGACTTTGACTTGGTCGGCTGTATTACCGGTGTGGTTGAAAAAAGTGAAATAATATCCGGCGATAAGATTCGCCCCGGCCACATTCTTATCGGCCTGCCTTCAAACGGCCTGCACACCAACGGCTATAGCTTGGCCAGAAAAGTCTTGTTTGATAATGCAGGTTATGAAGTGAACAGCAAGGCAGACGGCCTAGACCAGACCATAGGTGAGGCCCTTCTGCAGCCGCACTCCTGTTATTGGCCCGCTGTCAAGCGCCTCAAAGCGCACGGCATTCACCTTGACGGCATCGCCCATATAACCGGGGGCGGTTGGTTTGATAACATAAAAAGGGTACTTCCGCAGGACTGCGCCGCAATCTGTGATGCTGGCACCCTGCCCGTTCCACCGATCTTTGACCTAATTCAAAGTGAAGGCGAAATCGAAACCGAGGAGATGCATCGCGTTTTCAATATGGGCATGGGGATGGTATTGATCATTCCGGCAGAAAATGTCGATGGCACCCTGCAGGCCTGCAGCGAAGAAGGTTTCGAGGCCGCTGTAATGGGCGAAATCGTCTTCGGAGAACAGGAAGTAAGCCTCCGGGGTTAAATTCTTAGTAAGGTTAATAAATATGCGTGCTGCGGTTTTGACTGGTGTCCGAAAAATGGAAATGCGGGATATCCCCGTTCCTGAAATCAAAAGCCCTACTGATGTTCTGCTGGAAATCAAAAGGGTGGGGGTTTGCGGGTCGGATGTCCATTATTATACAACCGGCCGAATCGGTAGCCAGGTAGTCGATTTTCCCCATATAGTCGGGCATGAATGCTCCGCGGTAGTGGTGGAAACGGGAAGTGCTGTTACTGAGTTAAAAAAAGGGGATCGCGTTGCCGTTGAACCAGCCATATACTGCCACGAATGTGATCAATGCTGCGCCGGACGCGAAAATACCTGCCGTAATCTGAAATTTCTAGCCTGCCCCGGAGAATTACAGGGATGCCTCACTGAATATATAGTTCTCCCGGCGGAAAACTGCTTTCCCATCCCTGATGCTATGACTTTTGAGGAGGCCGCCCTGGCGGAGCCACTGTCGATCGGTATGTATGCGGTCCAGCAATCGATTCCCATGCATGGGGCTCGGATAGGCATTTTAGGTGCGGGGCCGATTGGTCTAAGCGCCATGCTGCCGGCAATCGCCCGGGGAGCTTCAGCCTGCTACGTTACTGACCGCCTTAATTACCGTTGTCAGAATGCCCGGGAGCACGGTGCCGTCTGGGCGGGGAATCCTGACAGCACAGACATCGTCAGTACCGTACGGGAAAAGGAACCACTGCTTTTGGACGCTGTATTCGAATGCTGCGGACAACAGGAGGCTCTGGATCAGGCCTTGCAGATTCTGAAACCGGGGGGGAAGCTCATGCTCATCGGCATTCCTGAGTTTGACCGCTATACGTTCCCGGCCGATATTGCTCGACGTAAGGAAATCTGTATACAAAACGTCCGACGCCAAAACGGGTGCGTCCAACCGGCCTTGGAATTTACGGCCGCCAAAGGAACCAATCCCAGCTTTATGGTTACGCACCACTTTCCTTTGGAAAACACCAAGCAAGCATTTGATTTGGTGGATAATTATGACGATGGCGTAATTAAAGCAATGATAAACTTGGAAGATAAATAGTGACCACCCTGGCAAAAAACCGAAAAGCTTTTCACGACTACCAAGTCATTGAACGTTACGAGGCGGGAATCGAACTGCTCGGAACTGAAGTCAAATCAAGTCGGGCCAGAAATATCTCGCTGGCCGACGCACATGCCAGCATAGAGAATGGGGAAGTATGGCTGCAGGGAGTGCATATCGCCCCCTTTACCCAAGGGAATCGCAGTAACCACGAACCACGGCGTTCCCGCCGATTATTACTGCATAAGCACGAAATAAGAAAACTGCAACAGGCCACGCAAGCCAAAGGGATGACGCTGGTACCGCTGAAATTTTTCTTAAAACACCGGCGAGTCAAGGTAGAGATCGGTCTGTGCCGCGGTAAGGCTAAGCACGATAAGCGCGAGACTCTCAAACGCAAGATTCACGATCGGGAAACACAACAGGCGCTACGTTGACAGATCGAGAAGTTCTCCCTACGCTCTAACCCGCTTTTTGCACGAAGCAACAGTATTGCAGATTTGTTATTTCCGGCTTGTTGCTGTGGTTTCCACCGCTTCAAGCCGGAAAAATCAAAGATGTGATGCTGTTGCTTCGCCCTCCGGGTGAAAAATGAGATTATGCACTGGGTTACAAAGTGTAACTTTATAACAAGCGTTATAAGCCTTTGTTGTTCATATATATATCCCGCATAATCTCATTTTTCATGCAATGTTCGGGCTAAACTGTCACTGTCCTTGCGGCGGTGAAACCAATTAGCGCCATAAAAAAAACCCCGCTTCGTCCAGAAGCGGGGTTTAATTTCAGGTCAAACTGAATTATCAGGCTTTACTTTTCTGTTTTTTCAGCTTCAGTGTCCTTTTTCTGTTCAGCCCCCTGTTGCATCTGCATCTGACGCTTGGCGGACATTTCCTGAATCATTGCCTGCATCTGCTTCTGCGTCTCTTTGAGTTCTTCAACCAGAGCTTTTACATTCTTATTCTGCTCCTGCATAGCACCAAGAAGC
>JAWOEV010000090.1:0-23305 GCA_046482565.1 Lentisphaeria bacterium
TAATAACAAAAGAGAAGTTGGTTTAGTTTCTGCCGGGCAGAGACGAAAGATCGCCGAAAGAAGCACGGGCCCTTAGGGTTGGGGCGGCGGCAGCCCCTCTCGGGCTTGCAGTCAGATGTGGCGCTGGCGCCTCGTGCGGTGTTCGGGGTTAATGATAGGGGTCTGCCGCGTCGCGCAAACCGTCGCCAACCAGATTGAAGGCGAGTACGGCAATCACCACGAAGCCGCCGGGGATCAGCAACCAGGGCATGAGAACCATGGCGGTTGTGTTTTGTGACTGTTGCAGCAATACGCCCCAGCTGACGACGGGGGGACGCAGGCCGATTCCCAAGAAGCTCAGGGCGGTTTCGCCGAGAATCATACCGGGAACTGAACAGGCGCGGCAACACAAAGCCGATGTCACTGATAAACGGGTTGATGGCAATGCGCACGGGATATTTTAAAACCACCCGCCACGGCCTCACTCCTTTTGCCCGAGCGGTCGTGACGTAGGGTTTCCGTAATTCATCCAGAAGATTAGCCCGCATCACACGCACCATGCCAGCGGTGCCGCTTAAGCCAACGACAACCATAGGGATCCACAGATGCTTCAGAAGGTCAGCGAAACGGGCCGCCGACCAGGGGGCGTCCACATAGTCAGGAGAGAACAAACCGCCGATGCTCAAGCCGAATAAATCGAACGCTACCCACATGACGAGCAATGCCAGCATAAAATTTGGCACAACCATTCCCAGCATGGCCAAAACTGTGGTCACTTAATCCACAAGAGAGTATTGCTTGACGGCTGATACAATGCCGATGGGCAACGCGATTACCCATGTAAGAAGCAGGCTGCAGAAAGCGATGGCCACGGTCAGTAACAACCGTTCGCCAATCAGCTCGTTCACCGGCTGCTGGTGTTCCATAGAATAGCCTAGCCCAAGTTTCGCAACTTGGGCTAGGTTCGGCATGATATCACTGACCTGCGGATCCATGATTACAGGATATTCCGGAGCATTGATAGCGGTGCCCCCGGTAAAGATACGCAGCTTACCGCCATACTGCCCGATGCGGTCGAATGGTTCGATCACTATTGGGTCATCAGGAAGGCGTTCCTCGACCGGCGGCAACTCCCCCTCCTTCACCAAGTCGTCGAGCATGGGCGCCTGATTATAACGGTTCAGGTCAATTTGGCTCGCGGTTTGCGGTGCCCTGAACCAGGAGGCTGGCCATGCGTCTTTAGGAATGCCTGCCGTGGATTCAGCCGCGTTTGTGCGTAGCAAACCGATGAAAAAACCGCACAGGCAATCAGGCAGCCCGCAGTTACGGGATGCCGAGTACAACGCAACATTTCACGCCTGACACGCTTCGTTAAACAACGTGTCAGCGGCGAATACACCAGAATGTCGCGAGAGTTCAAGCGCATAAGCAATCACTCTTCTGTTTGTTTGGGCATGAGCTTGGCGGTCAAGCGAATTTTCCTGGTCCATCCGTCGCCGGAGATAGTGACAACAACCCACTCCTCATCCGCTTCGACGCTGAGATCTATTTTTCCCTCGCCCCGCGTCAGCAGGGATGCCATGGTCACGTTCCTTACTTTTCCCTGCGTCTGCCAGCGCATCATCACGGGCGGTTCGCCGGTCCCATCGATAATCAATGCCGCGGCGCGGCGAAGGACCGCTGGCGCGTCGGCGGCAAAGGTCATCCGGGCGGTTTCAAACTCGCCCTGCAGCAGCACATCGTTTTCGCCAAAGCTGGCTTCCTTGCGGGTATATGTCCGCACCTCAACCGGATTGCCCGCGCGGCCAATCACCCGGTCGAGCACCAGCAAGCCTTTATCCTCGATCACGGCAAACAGCCGCGCAACGAACTTCGGATTGCCCCGCCCCAGCCAGAAGCCTTTGGACGCATCCAGTCGCAGCGCGGGACCGGTTGGGATTTGCAACGCTTGCGTCGCCGCGCTAGGTTGCCCCCGCCGCACCCGGGAGGGCGGCAGGCCGCCAATAAACAGGGTGTTTTTGGCGGCACTACTGCGTTCAAAGATTTCGCCACCACGTTGCCCAAAAGCAGCACTCGAGTTGCGGCCGTTCCCGCAGTCATCGATCATTTTCTCGATGCCGACGAGCCCTGCCCAGGCAAGCAGATCGGTATGGGTGTGCGCCCCGCCCAGCTCGCCGCCCCGGACGGCGGCATAGATGGTCGGCTTCGGCCACTGATCGGCCAGCATCCCCCAGCCCTGCTTGGGATAGTGCTTGGTCATGTTCGCCTGCGGGGCGAGCCCCTCCTCGATTGGGTCGGGGGCAATAAGCAGATCATGCGTAACACCGTAACCGATATTGACAGGCTCCTTATCGTCGGTCTCCGTTGCGACGGTTTCCTGCTCGTCCTCGGCGGTTTCACCGGCGGCGGCTTCCCGTTTGGCCTCCTTCAGACGGCTGGACTCTTTCATCCGTAGCACATGGTCCTGCAAGCGCAGCAGCGTGTCGCTGTATCCCAGGTGGACGGCTGCGGCCCGCAACGACTGGCTGGACCTGCCATGTCGATTGTCTGCAAAGCCACAGGGCTCGCCGTGGGGCACAAAATACGTGCCAAATGTCAACGTTTCCTTGAATCCGGGCGAGCGAAAGCCTGCCTGTTCTTCGCCGGTTGCACGCTCATAGCTGATACCGAATAGCGACATGTAATGCATGGTCCAGTTCCAGTATCCCAGTCCTTCGACCCAACCGCCTTCGGTTTTTTCGAGGTAGTCGTAAATCGGCTGGTATGACGCATTCACCCGGTCGATCATGGTCTGGGCTTCCGGCAGATCTTCATACATGGCCAAGGCCAGCAATCCGCCCCCGGTGATCGACACCGGGTTCCAGTTGGAGATACTATTCATCCACCAACTGCGGCCTTCCCCCTCCACTCGCTGCTCGCTATCGCTGGGCGCGGTGGCCCGCAGAAACGGCTTGGCGAAGTGCTCGCGGGCCAACGCCACCATCCAGGCGCGCTGCTCGGGTGTGAGGTCGTTGTACAGCAGGTCATACGTAACCGCGACGCCGGCAATGAACTGTCCTTCCGCCAAGCGTATCGTCGCCGGTAGCATCCATTCCTTCATGGCGTCCACGGTTTCGAGCGCGGCTTCGAGGTAACGCCGGTCCTTCGTGCGGTGCCACTGAATGGCCAATGCCGTGAGACGTCCCTGAATCAGGACACCACGCCTCCAGACACTTATACCCTCCATCGGGTTCTCGGTATCATGGAGTGCGGTTTCCGCCGCCGCCGCGACGGTTTCGTAGCTATCCGCAAAATCCTCGCCGCGCCCCTTGACCATGCGCTCGATCTGCTCGGCGCTAACGAACAGGCGCGGATGCGGTGCCAAGGACTCGAATTGCTTCGGCGTTTCCCAGCGGGAACTCAACGGTGGCGTATCACCTTCCTCCGCCATTACACAAACCGTACTCAGCGCCACCAAGACACCCGCAATAATCATCTTGGTGAAAATAATTCTTTGTTTTGCCATTATTTCGCCTTTTTTGGGTGGGGGGCTACTGATATGAAATTGCTTTTGGATAAAAGATTGAACATAACTCAGAGAGTCGTGGAGTGCAAGAAAATTACGAAGGATTTGTTAAGCCTCACAGAGCTTTACTTTAAGGCAGTGAGGCCGGTTCAAGCTTTTGCCCTCTGCGATAGGGCCGCGGACCTGGGGAGGCGCGTTACAATTGTACAGAGAAAACGTGCACTCCGCGTACTTCTGGTTATATTATATAACTGAAAATTAAGCATTATTCAAAATAACTCTACCAAAGCAGGAGGTATTCCATGCCTGAAACAAAACGGCACAAATTCAAAACTGAAGTCCGCCAGGTTCTCGACATTGTAATCCACAGTCTGTATACTCACAAAGAAGTTTTTCTGCGTGAGTTGATTTCGAATGCCTCTGACGCCATCGACCGCTGCCGGTTTGAAGCATTGTCCGACAAATCCATACTGGAGGATGCTCCGGATTGGAAGATCAAGATCATTGCAGACAAAGAAAACCGGAGGCTGACCATCTCGGACAACGGCATCGGCATGAAAGAGGAGGAGATCGACAAAAGCATCGGGACGATTGCCAGCTCCGGTACGCGGCATTTTCTTGACAAGCTGAAGGAGAAAGGCGAGGGATCCGCCCCCGACCTCATCGGCCAGTTCGGGGTGGGGTTTTACTCGGCTTTCATGGTAGCCGACAAAGTCACCCTGATAACCCGCCGGGCAGGAGAAGCGGCCGAGGCAGCCACCAAATGGGTCTCAACCGGCAGCGGCAGCTATACTCTCGAGACCGTTACCAAAGACACACGCGGCACCGACATCATCCTGCACCTCAAGGAAGGGATGGATGAATACCTCGAGGAATGGAAAATTCGCAAGGTGGTCAAGCAATACTCGGACTTCGTCGAGTACCCGATAGTCATGGATGTCGAGCGCAAGGAACAACCGGAAGAGGAAGGCGGCGAAGAAAAAGTAACCATTGAGGAGGAAACTCTCAATTCGCAGAAAGCATTATGGGCCCGCCCGCGCAACGACATCAGCGCTGAAGAATACAACGAATTCTACAAGCACATTTCGCATGATTTCCAGGAGCCGTTGAAAACCATTCATTGGAATGTCGAAGGCACCACGGAATTCAACGCCCTGATTTTCCTGCCCAAACAAGCGCCGTTCGACCTTTTTACACCGGATGCCAAAAACCGGGGGGTACATCTATACGTCAAACGGGTTTTCATCACTGACAATTGTGAAGCGTTGATTCCACAGTACCTGCGCTTTCTGCGCGGGGTGGTTGATTCCGCTGATCTGCCGCTTAATATCTCCCGCGAAAACCTGCAGGAAGAACGGCTAATCAGGGTCATCCAGAAAAACGTAGTCAAAAAGGTTCTTGATACCCTAGCGGATATGAAGGAAAAAGACCGTGAGACCTATGATTCGTTCTGGAATGAGTTCGGCACAGTATTGAAGGAAGGCATCCATCTTGATATAACCAATCGCGAAAAGCTCCAGGACCTAGCGTTATTCGAGAGTAACAACACCGAGCCCGGCAAGTATATTTCTCTAGCTGAATATGTTGAGCGTATGCCTGAAAGCCAGAAAGAAATCTACTATTTGACCGGTGATAACCGCCAGGCGCTGGAGAAATCACCGCTTCTGGAAAACTTCAAGAAGCATAAGGTTGAGGTCCTGTTCATGACCGACCCGATCGACGAGTGGGTTGTCCAGAGCATGAATAGCTACCAGGACAAGGCAGTCAAATCGGTAGAAAAAGCAGAGCTCGACTTGGGTGAAGAAGCAGAAGAAGAAGAGAAAAAGCATAAAGAAGAAGCCGAAGGTAACATGGGCCAGTTGCTCTCGTTCATGAAGGGGCAACTTGAAGAGCAGGTCAAGGATGTCCGGGTATCGACGCGGATGACCGACAGCGCCTGCTGCCTAGTGGCGGATGAAACGGCACCCGGTGTGCATATGGAAAAGATACTGCAAGCCTTTCAGTCTGATGTACCGCCGACCAAGCGTATTCTGGAAGTTAATCCTGACCATCCCCTGCTCAACAGCATGAACGAACTGGTCAAGGATAGCAAGAACGAGCCGAAGCTCAAAGAATACGCTGCGCTGCTTTACGATCAGGCGTTGCTGACCGCTGGCATGCAGATCAAAGACCCCGTAGTCTTTGCCCAGCGCGTCAGTAACCTCATGGCAACCGAGGGCAAACAGATATTAGAATGAGCAATACTTCTATATCGGTTGAGTCCTTGAATGTCGGCGGCAGTGAGAATGAAATACTGAACTGCGGTATTATCGCTATTGTCGGCCGCGCCAACGTGGGTAAATCCACCCTGCTCAACCGGTTGCTGGAAGAAAAAGTAAGCATTGTCAGTGATGTCGCGCAAACCACGCGCAATTTAATCCGCGCCATTCTGACCGAAAAGCGCGGACAACTGGTTTTTATTGACACGCCCGGCATGCACCGGGCGGCCAGTGAACTTGGCAAGATTATGAATCGGATGGCCCGCCAGTCGATCGAAGGTGCCGATATTGTTTTACTGATGCTTGACGGCAGCACTACCCCGCGGGATGAAGACGAGGGCTGGATGCGCAAACTGGCCAAGCAGGAAGCGCACTGTATTTTCGCCCTTAACAAAGCTGATGCGGGGAAAAACCACGCCCGGAAATATGCGGAACTCTGGGAACAGATAGCTTCTCAGCGCGATACCCCCCCCGCAGTTGAGTGGTGCACAATTTCCGCTTTGACTGGGCATAATGTCACGACTCTGCTTGACCAGTTGTTCGAACGGGTGCCAAAAGGCCCGCAGCTCTTCCCGGATGATCTCCTCACCGACTTCCCGCGGCGTTGGAATATAAGCGATATAATTCGCGAAAAGCTCTTTTCAGACCTTTATGCTGAACTGCCGCACGACATTGATGTCGGGATCAGTGACATCACAGAACATCCTGATCACTGGGACGTTTACGCCACCATTTTCGTTAATCGTCCCACCCAGAAAGGCATTGTTATCGGCCACAAGGGGCGATTGCTGAGAAAAGTTCGGCGCCAAGCGGAGAAAGAGCTCAAGGAGATGTACGGCCTGCCGGTCAAGCTCGAACTCTGGGTAAAAGTAGAAAAGAACTGGATGAAGAATTTCTGGATTTTGCGCGAACTGGGATATCAGTGAAGGAAATTTATTTTTTTGCGGCAGGTGCCAACTGCTTGAGCCGCCGGATAACATTGCCGATATCGGAAGCGGGACAAGAGGCACCGGCCAGGATGCCGATCAAACTGCCGGGCGGGGGACACCAGGGAGCGGTCTCGACAACCTTTTTCTCCGCGGGCACATAGTGATATATGGCCTTCTCTTGCAAGCTATCCGCGTCACGGATGAAATAAGTTGGTGCGGCATTACATGCCACTCGATAGAGTTGGGTGGTATTGCTGCTGGAAAACCCTCCGATCACCAGGATCAGGTCACAGTTATCACTGCACACTTCCCGCGCGGCATCCTGCCGCCTTTGCGTCGCCCGGCAGACGGTATCTGAATTCACCAAGCTCCCCCCCAGTTCATCCTCGGCCCGGCGCAGGATTGTTTCCACTTTTTTGGTTTCATTATAGAGCATGGTTGTCTGATTGACTAAAGCCATTTTGTTCAGGGTTACCAACTCCGGATGCCGCACCAGGGGGGGTGGGTAGTATGTCATAAGATCCTTGCTGCGAATGGCTGCTGCCAGCTTATCGGCATGGGCTATATCCGGCACTAGGATAGCGGCATTGTCAGACCGCAGAGACCTGGACAAGGTTGCTCTGGTTTCCGGGTGGGAGGGTTTTCCGAAGATAACTATTGTCCGTTTTTCGGGTGCCAGCTGGTCTAGCCTATCCCAAATATGTTTAACCTTCGGGCAGGTGGTATCAATAACCTGAATTTCCGGGCTCAGAGCGCGTACGCGGGCATCCAAAGCCTGTTCAAGGCCAAAGGCGGGGATTATGACGATATCCCCTTTTTTCAAGCGCTCTAGGGCGTATGCAGCTTTAGCTTCATCCATGAGTACGACCCCGCTACGCCGGAAATAGTCGTTAACCGTATCATTATGGATGATTTCTCCGAGGATACAGATTTTTTTATCCGGATTATTTCGGATAGTTTCCTGCACGGTTTTAACCGCACTCACGACACCGCCGCAGAATCCCAGAAGCCGCGGCACCCGCAATGTCCATCGCCCTGCCTGCAGGCGGCCATTCTGGACTTGTCCCTGATCAACATCAGGATCGTGGAAAAAATTCATTTGCATGTGTCCCTCAATAGTTCCCCCCTTTCCGCCTGGCGTCTAGAACCAGCCCTGCACACAATTCAGGGAAGGTGATTCCGGCTTCCCGCGCAGCCATAGGCAGGAGGCTGGTGGCGGTAAAGCCGGGTATACTATTAGCTTCAAGCACCCAGGGGGTTCCCTTTTTGTCCAGGATGATGTCCACTCTCAACATGTGCCTGGCACCCAATATCTCATAGACCTGAACCGCTGTTTCACGGGCCTTTTTCTGCAGATTATTCGAGACGCCGATGGGAGGGCAATGGTAATGTGTATGACCGCGTTTGTGGTCGTACTTAGCATCGAAATCGAAAATTCTCCCGGCCGGCGGCTCAATTTCGATAACCGGGAGGGGTTTGCCATTGACCACCCCCACGGTGATTTCAGTGCCCTCTATATATTCTTCAACCATGACCGCGGTATCCACTGCAAAAGCCGCTTTCAAAGCGCGTTTCCACCAACCCGAAGGTTTGCGCAACAAAGTCAAGCCGTAAGTTGATCCTTGGCTGACAGGTTTCACAACCAGCGGAAACTTCAGATCTTCGGGGGGAGGTACAGACCTTGACTTTATTACCCGGAAAGCGGGGGTTGGAATTTGGTTTTCGCTGAGCCGTTGCTTAGTAATCGCTTTAGACATAATATCGGCGCTGGCCCGCGGCCCACTGCCGACGTACGGCAAGCCTTTTTCTTCGAGCAATTGCTGAATGCCGCCGTCTTCGCCAAAGGTGCCATGCAGTACCGGAAAAACAACGTCTGCAACCACCGGCAGCTCCGGTAACTCCCGCCGATCCACATCCACCTGAGTAACGCGCAGGCCAGCGGCGCGCAAGGCATCAGCAACGGCCGCCGCGGACTTCATAGAAATATCATGCTCGGCAGACGGGCCGCCCTGCAAGACCGCCACGTGAGGCGCTTCGACATTGGTTTCCAGTGCCTTGCGGCTTTCGCGATTAACAAAAACGACTTCGGGCTGTAAAACGATCCCCGCGTATTTCATAACCCGTTGCTGCATAAGGCGGGCAAGAGTAACAAAATCAGCTTCCGTCGCGCCACGCCGCGCGACAATAAAATTGGCATGTTTTTTACTGACTCGGCAATTTCCCACTTGCAAACCTTTACAGCCAGCTGCTTCAAGCAAGCGGCCCGCCGGTGCTTCACCGGCATTACGAAATACGCAACCGGCGGTTCGGCCGCGCGGCTGTTTCTTTTTACGCTGTTTCCGGGAAGAGTCCAGGACGGCGGCAGCTTTGTGTGAAGGGTCTGTACCGAATTGAAACAGTATCTCGGTCAAACAAACAGCGGGGGGGATATCAGTATCGCGGTATCTCTTTTGAATTTCGCTACCCCGCCGGGACCAGGGGCTGCCGTCCACAGTCACACCCGTTACGCGGTCCACATACTGTCCAATCTCAGCCCCTTCGGCCCCGGCATTCATGCGCACCGCACCGCCAACCGCTCCCGGAATCCAGGCCAGGGGCGCCGCCTCCGCGGGGATCCGTCCCATCCGAGTCAGTTCACTGATCAATTTTTGAACGGCGACCCCGGTACCGACCCGGATAAACCGACCGTGCCGGGACCAGCTGGTAAAAGTTGGGCCGTGCAATCTTATAATTACTTCCTGATGTAAATTATCGGTGCCGACAACATTACTTCCGCGCCCCAGGAAGAAGCAATTCAGTTTATGCCGGCGAATAATGCGCAAGACGTTTCGCAGCTCACACACATCGGCCGGTTCTACAACCAGGGGGCGTGCTTCCCCCACCCCCAGGGTAGTATAATCACTCCACCGGCCCAGGCGATGCACGACACAGCCACGGCAGTGCTTCTGTAGATCCTGCTCCAGCTTGTCCAGGACTTTACTGACCAAGCCCGCTTTAAGGGGGGGGATTACTTTACAGACATCTCCAGCCCCGAGAATAGCGAAAACGGTCGGCCTCACATTTTGATCATCATAATTATCGGCAAGCAAGGTACCCAGTGCTTCGGGATTTTTATTCCAGTATGATGCCGGTACTGCCTGTATATTCGCCGCTATGGATTCCGGGTTCACCGCTCCGCCATCCTGTAGCCAAGCGGCAAAGGGCTTGACGACTATCGCTTCATCGGCTTTTCCAAGCAGGTGGCTGAATTCTTGCGCGTAACGCTTTACCCGCTCGAATCGGTGAGGCTGAAAGACTGCCACCAGCTTATGGTCGGGATATTCTTTTCGGAGAGTATTAAGGGTCGCATTCAGTTCCGTAGGATGGTGAGCATAATCTTCAATAACGACGGCATGCTCGTCAGCCGTTGAAAAATGCTTGGCCATGCGGCGCTTGACACCGGGGAAAGAATTAGCCCCATTGATCGCAAGTGTTTTGGGAATCCCGACTTTTTCGGCGGCGGCAATCGCCATTCCGGCATTTATCCGATTATGATCACCCGGAATTCGCAACGCCATTTCCGACGCAAGCTCATCCGCACCCATAAAAACAGCATCCCGGTGATCCCCAAAAAGGCGTGTGGTATTATCACTTCCCCAGGCAATTAGGTGCTCGGCTTTATCCGCAAAAGTCCGGAAACAATCTTCGAGGGCCTCCAGCCCGCCTAGGTTCCAGCAATGATCGTCCTCAACGTTTGTAACAACCGCATAGGAGCTGTCCATAAAGGCCTGGGTTCCGTCACTTTCATCAACTTCCGTAACTAGGATGCGGCTCTCTCCCGCAGCGGCCGAAGCGCTCCACCCGGCGACCTCACCTCCAATCATATAAGCCGGTTTCAGGCCTGCCTGCTTGAGAATATGAGCTGTAAGCGCCGCGGTAGTGGTCTTGCCATGCGAACCGGCCACTGCTATGACACAGGGAAAAGCGGCCGCCAACTCGGCCAGGAATTTGCCGCGGACAATGCAACGGATATTATTCCGGCGGGCCCGGACCAGCTCCGGGTTATCATCGGGGACAGCGGCGGAGTAGACTACTAAGTCTGCTGCCGCCGGCAGATTGTCGGCGCGGTGCCCGATACTCACCTTACCGCCGCGGGATTCGACTTGTCGAGTGTAAGGAGACTCTATCATATCGGAACCGGAAACTGCGACTTTGCGTTCTGCCAAAATCGTTGCCAAACCGGCCATTCCGACGCCGCCAATGCCAACGAAGTGCACTTTATTCCATGAAAGTTCGCTATCAATCATAAACTGTTTATTCACGCACTAGTGTAGTGGATTTAATCATATCAGAAAGCATTTTCTTGACCCTTTGGTAAATACCGGGTGCTGTACTTTCCCGGGAGCCAGCAATATTCAAGACCAGTGGGTTGTGAGGGGTCACGGCTTGCGATCGGCGTTCTTGTATTGACGTGACCCAAGCCTTCATTTCATGCACAAGGGCTGGCTCATCGGGCCTTGACAAATCGGCATGAAAACAGGGGCGCTTCAATTCTTCAGCGATTGCTAATGTAGCCCGGGAACCCCCACCGGGTGGCCCGAAAGTAAAGACAACAGTTGCATCTGAGTCGATCACATTCTGCCGGGTGCGGACGATTACCCGGCGTGTCGCGGTTTCGGTCAAATTATAGACCGAGGGCAGCGCCCCATCCTCAGCCCAACGCCCCTTTGGGCACCACCCACCGTGGGGGATATTATTCTCGCGTGCTACATCCAGTGCGGCCCGATCGGCGCCGGTCTGTCCACCCGAAACAATTTTTATTGTGGATAAAGAAGGCATTAGTCAGGCCAGCATGTGTCCGGTGGAACCGCCGGACAATTCTGCATGTAAAACCCCTTTTTGCTGGCGCAGTTCATCCGCGAGGCGCCTGATATCACCGGCGGCACCCCGGACAATGATTACTTCAGCACACATGTGGCGATCAAGATGAACGTGGGTAGAAGCAAGGACAGCTTCGTGGTGTTGGTGCTGTAATTCCGTAAGACGTTCACTCAAACGACGCTGATGGTGGTCATAAATGAGCGTAATGGTACCCAGCACCTCACTATTTGTTTCCCATTCTGCCTCTACAATGGCGTTTCGAATAAGATCCCGAATGTACTCCGAGCGATTACCATAACCGCTGACCGCCACCAGTTTCTCAAGTTGCTCATAGAGTTCCTCTTCTATCGACATACTCATGCGAACAAGATCAGACATAGCGCTTATTACACCTTATATTGTCACCGTAAACCGTAAAAAAATTAACAAACCTGGTTCTTTTTGTTTCAAGCTTTAGAGACGTGAGACTATAGTTACTGCAAAGACACTACGCAAGACGAGGGGAAAAATCGCATCCATTACACTGCATTGGTATATAGGCAAACTGCCTTATATTAAGATCGTTATAGTTTGCCACAAAAGTGGTTTGCACTCCCCTCTTTCGGGATGCCCCGTTTAAACTTGAATTGGAGAAAAGCACATTGATGAATCTTGATAATTTTATAGTTGTCGGCGAGAATATTCACTGCTCACGCATTGTTAAACGCAACGGCAAACACGCAACAACGTTCGCCGACGGGTCTGACGTAGTCAATTTCACCTATCGCGGTGATGACCTAGAGTTGCCGGTCCCGGAAAACTGGGGTTCGGTATCCCCGGCTTTCACGCAAGAAAAGATCAAACACGTGGCATTGGCCATACATCAAGCTCTAAACGGCACGACGGAAACACAGGAAACCGCCCGGGCCTACCTTTGCTGGCTTGCTGAAAGACAGATTGAAGCTGGCACCTGGTTCCTGGACATCAACGTCGATGAGTACTCCAGCGATGCCGGCACATCTGCAGAGGTGATGTCCTTTTTGGCCGATTTCTATGCCCAGCGTTTCGAGACACCTCTAAGTCTGGATTCATCTAACCCGAAAGTACTTGAGGCCGGCCTTGAAAAGCACCGGACTGATACCCGACCGCCAATGGTTAATTCCGTAAGCCTTGAACGCCCGGAAGTAGCCGATTTGGTCAAGCATTATCAGACGGACGTAATCGTCAACGCCAGCGGTGCCGAGGGCATGCCCGGCAGCGTTGAAGAAAGGATGAATAACTTCCGGCAAATCATGACTATCATGGACACGGCCGGGGTGCTGCGCGAAAAAATGCACCTTGATCCGCTGGTACTGCCGATCAGTACCGACCCGCAAAACGGTGCATCATTCTTGGATACCACTCGACAGGCCGCTGCCGAATTTGAAGGTGTTCACCTGAACGGCGGCCTCAGCAATATCTCCTTTGGGATGCCGCGGCGTAAATTGCTGAACTTAACTTTTATCCGCCTCTGTGCAGACGCCGGGACGGACGGCGGTATTATAGACCCGTGTCTCACCCCCCCGGCAGCCGCCGCGGAGATGGACACTGATTCTGAAGCCTCCAAACTGGCTAAAGCAGTGCTCACCGGCGAAGATATGTTTGGAATGGAATACATCACGGCCCACCGTGAAGGGCGTCTCTAATCCGGACGGAGTCTGATCTGAAGTATCCATAGAGATGTTGAAAAGCCGCTGTATTATTCTGAGGCGGCGAGAATTATAAATATAAAAATATGAATTTTGAAAAGGTTAATTGACATATGCCGAAACTTGACCCGACCCAAATGAAAGACTGGGAAATCGCGGAAGCAGCTGAACAGGAGATGCATGAGGTCTATGAACTTGGCCGGAAGCTGGGATTAAAAGATGAGGAAGTGATCCCGTTCGGCAAGTGGTTGGGCAAAGTTGATTATATGAAAGTGCTCGGCCGGCTACCGAAAAAGCAACGGGCCCGTTATGTCGATGTTACAGCCATAACCCCTACCCCCCTGGGAGAAGGAAAAACCACGACAACGGTCGGATTGGTCGAGGGCTTGGGCAAGCTGGGAAAGAGGGTTACCGGCGCTATACGCCAGCCCAGCAGCGGCCCCACGTTCAACATTAAAGGCAGTGCGGCTGGCGGCGGCTTGGCCCAGTGCATTCCCCTGACCCCTTTTTCCATTCGCCTTACCGGTGATGTTGACAGTATTACTAACGCCCACAATCTGGCCATGGTCGCCCTCACCGCCCGGATGCAGCACGAAAACAACTATGACGACGAGAAACTGGCCAAGCGTAATCTACAGCGCCTAGATATTGATCCCGAGCGGGTAGAATTCAAGTGGGCAATAGATTTTTGCGCTCAAGCCCTTCGTAACATTGTTATCGGGCAAGGCGGCAAGATGGACGGCCTAGAAATGGAATCCGGATTCCAGATAACCGTTTCAAGTGAACTCATGGCAATACTGGCAATCGCTACTGACCTCAAAGATATGCGTGAACGCATTGGGCGAATAGTAGTGGCACACACTAAGGACAACCAGCCCGTCACCACCGCCGACCTGGAAGTTGACGGGGCTATGACCGCCTGGATGGTGGAAACCCTCAACCCCACGCTGATGCAGACCTTGGAGGGGCAACCCGTATTTGTCCATGCCGGACCGTTTGCCAACATCGCCATCGGCCAAAGCTCGATAATTGCCGACCAGCTCGGGACAAAACTGAGCGATTACCACATTACGGAAAGCGGCTTCGGAGCTGACATCGGCTTCGAGAAATTCTGGAACCTCAAATGTCGATACTCAGGACTCACCCCGGACGCAGTCGTTCTTGTTGCCACTATTCGCGCCCTCAAAATGCACGGTGGCGGCCCGCCCGTCAAGCCCGGCATTGAATTGGATAAAGCATACAAAGAAGAAAATACCGAGTTGGTTGAGAAAGGCTGCGAAAACCTCATTGCCCATATCGAAACCGTCAAGAAAAGCGGTGTCCGCCCAGTCGTCTGCATAAACCACTTCCATACCGACAGCGATGCCGAAATTGACTGCGTCAAGCGCATTGCCGAAGAAAACGGTGCACTGGCCGCTGTATCGAAGCATTGGCTCAAGGGCGGGGACGGTGCCGTTGAACTGGCCGAAACCGTCATGACCGCCTGCGAAGAAAAGCAGGATTTTCATTACTTATACGACGTTGACACTCCTCATGCGGAACGCATTGAGCTCATAGCCAAAGAAGTTTATGGTGCCGACAACGTCACCTATACGGAAGAAGCGCGCCGCAAGCTCGAGGAAATCCAGGCAGACCCCGAACTGGCCAACTTCGGCACCTGCATGGTAAAAACTCATCTCAGCCTGTCCCACGACCCTAAACTGAAAGGTCGCCCTTCGGGCTGGGAACTGCCGGTCAGGGATATTTTGGTCTATAAAGGGGCGGAATTCGTGGTTCCCGTAGCGGGGACAATTAAACTCCTGCCGGGCACCGGCTCCAATCCAGCCTATCGCGGCATAGATGTGGATGTAAATACCGGGAAGGTTGAAGGCTTGTTCTGAGGCCGATTTAGGCTAATCGTTGTAAACTAGATCCATCTGCTTGGCGGCTCGGACTTCGTCCGGCCGTGAGACCGGGGCCTTCCGCGGCGCGCTATGCAGAGATTCAGGATCGTTGGCAGCCGTCGCGGCGATACGCCGCATAGCGGCGATAAAACTATCCAGTGTTTCCTTGCTCTCGGTTTCGGTCGGCTCAATCATCATTGCCTCTTTAACAATAAGCGGGAAATAAACCGTAGGGGGATGGAAACCTTCGTCAATCAATCCCTTGGCAATATCAACGGCTTTCACACCGTATTCTTCCTGCTTCTTGGCAGACAATACAAACTCATGCATACAGGTATGATCATACGGCAGATCATACACTTCTTTAAGGGCCTGCATGACATAATTGGCGTTAAGGACGGCATTATCGCTTACTTCCCGTAAGCCTTTTTCACCGAGCATCAGTATATAGGCGCAGGCTCTCAGGCACACGGCAAAGTTACCGTAGAAAGGTGCTATATAGCCGATCGACTTTGGATAGTCGTAATCCAGAAAAAAGGTACTGTCACTTCGTTTGACAATTCGGGAAACCGGCAGGAAATCGACCAGTTTTTCGGAAACCCCTACCGGTCCGGCGCCGGGGCCGCCTGAACCGTGCGGTGTGGCAAAGGTTTTATGCAGATTCACATGCATCACATCCACGCCGGCGTCACCGGGACGAAAACGCCCCATGATCGCATTCAAGTTAGCGCCGTCATAATACACCAGCGCATCGTGTCGATGAGCGATTTCGGCCACTTTTTTAATATGAGTATTAAATATCCCCAGGGTATTGGGATTGGTCAGCATAATGGCGGCGGTCTCATCGGTCATTTTTTCTTCAAGTTCATCAAGATCCAGCATACCAGTCTGACGATTAGTGGCTACCGGGCTGGTTTTGTAACCGGCGGTATTGGCGCTCGACGGGTTGGTTCCGTGGGCCTCGTCCGGGATCAGCACTTCCGTTTTATGATTGCCGCGATCCCGATGATAAGCGGCAATAATCATCATCCCGGTAAGCTCACCGTGCGCCCCCGCCAGGGGTTGCAGTGTGTAAGATTGCATGCCGGTGATTTCGCCGAGAAGATGCTCGAGCTCATATAGTACAGAGAGAGCCCCTTGGACAAGCATGCCGCCATGTCGCAACTGCGGTAGAAGCGGATGCAAATCGGTGAACCCCTTCATCTCCGGCAGTTTTTCCAGAACCTTGGGGTTATACTTCATTGTACAGGAACCCAGCGGATAAAACCCCGAATCAACCCCGAAATTCTTTTTGGAAAGCTCGGTGAAATGACGGCAGACATCAAGCTCTGAAAGCTCACACAGCTCTGCGTCTTCAGACCGCCGGTAAGCCGACGGAATGTTATTTACTTCCGGGACATCGGGTTCGGGGAGCTGGACCCCCTTGCGACCGGCCACGGTTTTTTCAAAAATCACTGACATAGGACAGACTCCATAGTTTCTGCAAGAGTACCAATTTCATATTTGGTGCGCTTTTCGGTAACTGCCACGAGCAGATAATTCTGCAGATCTTTATAGTAATGGCCAAGCGGGAATCCGGGGGCAATGCCCCGTTCCACCATCTTGCCCGCAAACTCCTCGGCGTCGATCGGCAGTTCAACCGTGAATTCATTAAAGGTCGAGCTTGAGTCTTTTACCTGCACGCCGGGAATATCATCTATACGGGCCTTGGCGTATTCGGCTTTAGAATGGCAGAGCTCAGCGGTTTTTTTCAACCCCTGTTTACCCATCAAGCTCAAGTAGATGTGGGCTCGCAGAGCACACAAGGCTTGGTTAGTGCAAATATTGGAGGTGGCCTTCTGGCGGCGGATATGCTGTTCCCGCGCCTGCAGGGTCAGGACAAAAGCTTCATTCCCATCCTGATCCACCGTGCGTCCGGCAATACGGCCCGGCATCTTCCGCACCAATTTCTTACGGCAGGCCATAAACCCGAGGTACGGGCCGCCGAAACTTAAAGGAATGCCCAGCGACTGGCCTTCGCCGGTGACAATATCAACCCCCATTTCCCCGGGGCTTTTCAATAAGCTCAGGGCTATGGGATAGACTGACTGAATAACCAGAATACCGCGCTCATGACAATGTTCGACTATATCAGAATGATCGTCTATGGCGCCGAAAAAGTTGGGGTTCTGCAGAATAACTGCTGCAGTATTGTCATCCAACAATTCAAATAACCGGTCCCGGTCACTTTGTCCCCGGGTTATCGGCGCTTCGGCAAAATCAATGGACAGGTTAGCGGTGTATGAATAGAGCATCTTCCTGTACACGGGGTTCACCCCACTGTCCATGACCACCCGGTTCCGCCGTTTCGAGGAATGTAAAGCAAGCTGACAAGCTTCATATAGCGCCGTACCACCATCATAGACCGAAGCATTTGAAGCGTCCATTCCTGTAAGGCGGCAGATATGGGTTTGATACTCATAAATTGCCTGGAGTGTACCTTGGGACAGTTCCGGCTGATACGGTGTATAAGCGGTTGCAAACTCCGTGCGGTTGGCCAACGCATCCACAGCTGCCGGTACGTAGTGATCATAAAATCCGCCGCCGAGGAAATTGGTCAGATGGGCGTAATTGCGGGTGGCTATGTTCTCAAAGAGTTCAACTATCTCCTGTTCCGCCCGCGGTTTAGGCAGCGAAAAAGATTTCGGCACCAAATCGGCGGGGATATCCCGGAACAAGTCGTCTATCTTTGCAACACCGCAGGCAGCCAGCATTTCTTTCTGCTGCTCAGTAGTATTCGAGATAAAATCCATTACTCTTCTTCCTCAGCCGCCTTCTTGTAAGCTGTCGCATCCAGCAAACCTTCGAGCTGACTTTTATCAAAATCTTTGAACTTGTAAATCCAGCCTTTATCGAAAGGCGAGCTGTTAACCAATTCAGGATTATCTTCCAGTTCTTCGTTTACCTCAGCCACAACCCCACTGACCGGTGCAAACATTTCGCTGGCCGCTTTAACGGATTCAATTTCGGCAACCTCATCGCCCTGTTCGAACTTTTCGTCGACTTCCGGTAATTCCACGAAAGTAATATCGCCAAGTTCTTCCTGGGCATGATCAGTGATCCCGACCACAGTTAAATCACCTTCTACTTTGATCCATTCGTGTGTTTTTGTGTACTTACGATCGTCAGACGCCATGGTTAACTACTCCCTGGTTTGGTGTTTACTTCAAAAAACGACTTAGCTTTTTTCGAGCAGTACCTTCTTTGTAAAAAGGCAATTCGACTATTTGGCCTTCCAGCATTTTACGGCCGCGCTTGACCTGCACTTTCGCACCGATTACCGCATTTGTCAAATCAATATATGCCAAGGCTACGGCATGTTCCAAAGATGGCGCATAACTACCGCTGGTAATCCGCCCTATTCGGCCCCCACCTTGATCAGCGGCCAGAATCTCATCGCCTTCCCGGGCGGCTCGCCGCCCGGGAAAAGCAACCCCGCACAGTTTCTGTTCACGAGCTTGGGCTTCTGAAAAGGCCGAGCATCCGATAAATTCCTTGGCCTCTGATATCGCCCGCCCGAATCCCGCCTGGGCAGCATTTCTTTCTTCGTTCAGTTCATGCCCGTACAACGGCATCCCCATCTCCAATCGCAGGGTATCCCGCGCCCCCAACCCAGCCGGTTTAGCACCAGCTTCCAAGCAGGCATCCCATAACTTTTGCGTTGTTCCAGGCTGTGCATAAAACTCGAAACCGACCTCCCCGGTATAGCCGGTACGGCTCACGGTTACAGGCGCATTACCAAAGCTGTTCTCGCTGAAACTGTAAAAGACCATGCCGTCAATGCTGTTGTCGAGTAAACCCCGCGCAATAAGCGGCGCATCAGGGCCTTGCAAATCAATCTTACCGGTTCGATCACTCATGTCTTCAATATGTGTATCCCCAGCCAAGTGCTCGATTATCCAGGCAAAATCCCGTTTCTGAGTGCCAGCATTGACCACCAGCATGAAGTCATTTTCCCCTAGGCGATATACCAGCAAGTCATCCAGCACACCGCCCTGATCGTTGCAAAGCAAACCGTACCGGCACCGCCCCAAAGCGAGACTTTGGATATCGCAACTGATCAGACGTTCAATATCCGCTACCGCCGTATCTCCATATACTCTGAACTCGCCCATGTGACAGGTATCAAAAACCGCCGCTGCACCTCTGGTAGCCAGATGTTCATCGACGATACCGCTGTACTGAATAGGCATTTCAAAACCACCGAAGGGTGCCATGCGCGCACCCAGATCGACGTGTGAATCATAAAGGCAGGTACGTTTAATTTCTTTATCCGGCATAATTAATTCACCTCATTTCAAGTCAAGTGCCAACTGTAGGGCCTGGTTATTAAGATTAAGCGACCTGTTAACAAATGCTCTCGTAGCTCCGTAAACCAAGCGCCTCACAGATCTGTCGGGAGGCATAGGAGTTATTCAGGGTGTAAAGATGAATGCCGTCAACATTATTATGCAACAGGTCCCGCACCTGTTCCGTCGCCCAGTGAATACCCACGTTGCGGACGTATTCTTTGCCCTGGGCCCAATCAATGCTGCGGAGCAATGGCGCCGGGAAGCGGGCCCCGGCGGCCAAGTCCGCCATCCGGCTCAGGTTTTTACGGGATGTTATCGGCATAATTCCGGCAATGACGGGAACATTGATGCCCGCCAGTTCACAGCGTTCTCTGAAATCATAAAAGTCACGGTTGTCAAAGAACAACTGCGTAACAATATAATCTGCCCCAGCATCGACTTTGGCTTTCAGGTGGTCAATTTCCTTGAGGCTGTTGGTGGTCGCCGGGTGACCTTCGCAAAAGCCGGCAACCCCGACACACATTTGGGGAAATTCGGTTTTGATGAATTCGACCAGATCAGCCGCATGCGGGAAGCCGTCCTTCGGCACTGCGTCGTCATCCGCCATTCCTTCGGGAGCATCACCGCGCAGAGCCAGGATATTTTCGACCCCCGATGCCGTATAGCCCTGCAGGATTTCCTCCATCTCATCCCGAGTGGAGCCCACACATGTCAGGTGAGCCACAACGGTAAGGTCGGTTTCTTTCTGCAGCTTTTTTATCAATTCATGAGTATGAGCCCGCGTTGACCCACCGGCACCGTAGGTAACCGAAACATACGATGGGTGCAACGGCACCAGGCTGGAGATGTTGTAAAACAACTCTTCCCATCCGGCTTCCGTCTTCGGGGGGAAGAATTCAAAGCTCACAGAGCGTTGCTGATCTTTCAAAATATCGCTTACTAACATAATTTATTTCTCCTTTTAATCCAATAAATAACAGGCATATCACGGCCATGCATAAGCCTTCTCATTATCAGCCGATAATGAGGACGAACCCTGTTTAGTCTATTTTGTTTTTCTCTTAATCTTAGGAATGATACGCCTCCTTAAAAGAAGCAGAGGCGGGCGCCCGGGGGAGGGACGCAGAAATCGGGAGCGGGGTATTAAGGAAACCTCATTGTTTCCCCACCGTTGGGCAGGTGTGATACCGTCCGCCGTTAACGTGCTCGGCCAGGCACAGATGGCAAACCCCTGTGTCGATGAGCACTCGATCCCGAAAGATGGGTAAGAAAACTGTATTTACGAACTAAATTTTCCGTATAAATCATTCGTTGCAAATTTGATTGCATACAATTTTAATGCTTGCTTAAAATAGGTGTGATCTTAAAAAAAGCAAACGGGAACCCATGAAATGGTAATGCTTAAATCTTTTTCTTCTTTAATTACTGATTTTGTTATTGATCTGGGGCGTCGACATTAAGAACTTCGGGGTCTTTCTGTCAAGCGTCTTGGGTTTGGTGGCAATAGGCTTTTTTGCGGTATGGAGCATTTTGAGCAATGTTCTGGCCGGTTTTTTCCTGTTCATATCCGATGCTTTCCGCATTGATGACGTGATCACTCTGCTTCCGGAAGACATAAGCGGTACCGTTAAAGAAAATAAGCTGATGTTTGTCGTGCTCGAAGATGATTCGGGGGATACTCTTCATGTCCCCAATAATCTACTTATCCAGAAAGTAATTAAACGACGGGGGAAAAACCAGTAAGCCATTATTGTTCGGGGTATCCACGGGGGCAACAGTGTATGTCCTGCTCATATCTCCCGCTTGGGGTACCAGCCCAAAAATTTCATACACAAATTTACGTAAGGATAACTTATTTCTACGGGGTTGGAAATTCGCAGTACAATCATTCGCAACCCTGTTTTTACGCAAATTTAGAAGCCGCCTGTTGAGAGCCTCTTCGCAAAGGTCAAACTAGACCGTCCGCGAAAAGGTATCAGGCCCATGCTCGTGCCTATTTCGGATGAGATTTTGTCTTTTCGGCGGAATGTGCTAGCCGTAAGCTAACGGTTTCCGCCGCAAAGACGAAAGATCGCCGAAAGAGACACAAGCCCTTCGGGTTGGGGCGGCGGCAGCCCCTCTCGCGCGTGGGCGAGGATGCGTCCGTCCTCCGTCTCGTGAAAGGTGACCGCGAAGCGGCGTTCGGACTCGAAGGGGATCTGCCCGACCTGCGGCCGCGCCTCGAGGAGCGCCTCGCGGGAGAGCCCCAGCTTGCGCGCGAGCACGAGAAAGGCGACGTCCACCGCGTCGCCGGAGACCTCCGGCGCACCCTCGTCGGTCTCCGCGAGTTCCGCCTCGTTGCAGAGCGCGCCCGTGATGACGAGATCGCGCAGCCAGTCCTCGTCGCCGACCTCCTCGCCCTCGCGCGTGATCTCGCCGTCGGTCTCGTAGCCCGCGCCCGACACCTCCAGCGTCGTCCCCGCGGGAGACAGGATGCGCCGCGCGGTCAACCGGTTGCGCGTCAGCGTGCCGGTCTTGTCGCTCGCGATCAGGGTGCAGGCACCGAGCCCCTCGACCGCCGGCAGCTTGCGCACGATGGCGTTGCGCCGGGCCATGCGCCGCGAGCCGATGGAGAGCGCGACCGTCACCGCCACGGGAAGCCCCGCCGGGATCGCGGAAACCGCGAGCGCCACGGCGAGAAAGAAGATATCCACCGGCGCCGCGCCGCGCAGCGCCTGAATGCCCGCGAGCACCACGATCACGGCGAGGATCGCGATCGCGATGATCCGGGTGAAGCGCTTCATCCGCAGGACGAGGGGCGGCATCTGCTCCTCCTCCTCCGCGAGCGACGCGGAGATCTGTCCGAGTTCGGTCGCCCGTCCCGTGCGCACGCCGACGCCGGTCGCGCGTCCGCTCGGCACGGCACTTCCCGCGTGCAGGAGGGTCGTGCGCGCGTCGATCGGCGCATCGGCCTCCGGGGTGTCGCCGGCGCGCTTGGTCACGGGCACCGATTCCCCCGTCAGAAGCGACTCGTCGGCGCGCAGGTCCTGCGTCTCGATCAGGCGCATGTCGGCCGGCACCCGGTCCCCCGAGCCGACCCGGACGAGATCGCCGGGCACGAGCTCCTCGCTGTCGACCTCGCGGGTGCGGCCCTCGCGCACGACGCGCGCGGTGATCCGCATCGCCTGCTCGAGCGCCTGCGCGGCGGCCTCGGCGGTATATTCCTGATAGGTGCCGAGGCTCGCGTTGAAGACGAGCACCGCGAAGATGAACCCCGCGTCCGAAAGGTTGCCGATCGCGATCGAGACGGCACCAGCGATCAGCAGGACGTAGATCAGCGGATCCCGGAACTGCCGCAGGACCGTGCCGAAGAGCGTCTCGCGCCCCCGCTCGGGCAGGCGGTTGGCACCGAAGGCCTCGCGCCGCGCCGCCGCCGTCTCGCGCGAGAGGCCGCGCTCCGCATCGGTGTCGAAGGCCGCGAGCGCGTCGTCGGGCGCGATGCTGTGCCACGGTCGGTCCGTTTCGGGACTCTCCGATCCATTGGCGGGCGCTTCCGACCCCTTGCGCTGCTCGCTCATCCATCGCCTCCCGGGTGCTGCGGCCCACGCCGCACCAAGGTGCCCTGCCATCCGGCCGGGCGGTCCCGATGCGCGCGACAGCCCGATCCGGTCGCTTCCGTTCATGGCGCACAGACCGCGGCCGGCGCGGGGCACCCCGGGTACCACCACGCCGGCCGTCACGATCTGTCGCCGGCTTGCGCGCGAGGGAACGGCACCGACCGGCACGACGCCTCAACGCGCGTCAAGCGGATCGGGTTCGGGGCGAAGCGCGATGATTTCCACCCCGCACGGAGCGGCATGCCGGCTCGGGCCCCGTCGCGCTGGAAGGGTGACCCGACGGAGCCGGTGACGTCT
>JAWOEV010000112.1:0-9746 GCA_046482565.1 Lentisphaeria bacterium
CTTTGATGGGCCTTTAATTAGACGCCTTGGAAGACCTGCAACCGCAACCGGTTGCAGGTCTTTTTTTTTTAATTTCCATGAGTCTTAATTGGCGCTTTTTTTATTAGGATTACAAAAAATGACAGTTAAATATGCACAACCTGACCCCATAGGAATAAGTAACCGGGAATGGCCTTCCCGGCGATTGGGAAAATCGCCCGCCTGGTGTGCGGTTGACCTGCGTGACGGCAACCAGGCCTTGCCGAACCCTATGACTCCAGTTCAGAAGAAACGTTACTTTCAGCTGCTGGTGGATATAGGCTTCAAAGAAATAGAAATCGGTTTCCCTTCAGCATCAGCGGATGACTTTCAGTTCTGCCGGGATTTAATTGAAGAAGGATTGATACCAGATGATGTTACCATTTCAGTCTTGACCCAAGCCCGTGAGCACTTAATCAAACGCACGATGGAAGCATTGCGGGGGGTCAAAAAGGCGCTTGTTCATGTTTATATCGCCACCAGCGACCTTCACATGAAGTTTGTCTTTAACAAAACCCGGGAAGAAACGTCTGAGATCGCCGTTAAGGCTACGCGCTTAATCAGGGAGGAAGCTCGAAAAATGAAAGGCAGTCAGGTTGGGTTGCAATTCTCTCCCGAGGAATTCACTGATACCGATCTTGCTTTTGCGGTAGATATCTGCAATGATGTAATGGACGCCTGGCAACCGGAGGGGAACGAAAAGGTTATCCTGAACCTGCCGGCGACGGTCGAACGGCGGCCGCCCAATGAATACGCAGATATGATAGAACTATTCTGCCGCCGGGTTAAAGATCGTGAAAACGCTATTATTTCCGTGCATTCCCATAACGACATGGGATGTGCGGTAGCCGCCAGTGAAATGACGTTACTGGCCGGGGCTGACCGAGTCGAGGGAACTATGTTCGGTCACGGTGAGCGCAGCGGCAACGTGGATTTAATGGTTTTGGCCTTGAATCTGCAGTATATGGGGATCGACACGGGTTTAAAATTTGATAACTTAACCGCCATACGCGATAAAATTGTAGAGTTGACTTCAATGTCAGTGCATGCGCGCCATCCGTACGCCGGGGAACTGGTCTTCACCGCCTTTTCCGGTTCACATCAGGACGCAATCCACAAAGGCTTGACGCGCCGCCGCGACTTGGTGCGACAATTCGGTGCCTGGAAAATTCCTTATCTGCATATTGATCCGGCCGATCTAGGTCGCAGTTACGAAAAATTCATACGGATAAACAGCCAGTCCGGGAAAGGCGGTATTGCTCATATCCTAGAGGCGGAATATGGCGTTCGTCTCCCGCGCCCGCTGTTAATTGACTTCAGTCATTACGTGCAGCAACTGGCAGACCAAAGCTCCCGTGAGATTGATGCTCCACAGCTGTGGGAGCTTTTCAAGAAATCATACGTTCACAAAGAGGGATTACTGGAAGCTGTCAAGTACTGGCCGCGCCCAAACCCGGATGATCCCGCTCAGATAGACGGCGAAGCACACGTGATCTGCGAGAGCACCCCGCAGAAGGTTTCTGCCTCAGGCCAAGGGCCTATTTCGGCCTTCGTGAAAGCCTTGCGCAAATTACCCATCCCCGATTTCAACCTTGAATATTACGAGGAGGACGCTATGGGAAAATCCGCGGAGGCCGAAGCGGTTGCATTTGTGCGGCTTAATGACGGCCAGGATAACTCTGCGTTTGGGGTCGGTTTTGGACCCAATATTGACCAGGCGGCAGTCCAGGCGATTGTCTCGGCCCTGAACGTGCTGTTCGGGGAATAGATCGGGCTAAACACTGGAGAAGAACTGTTATGGACATTGCAGCCGTTATTGCCTTAATCAGTGCCGGGGTTGTGTTGATCATCGGCGAAATCTTTCTCCCCGGTGGTTTAATCGGTGGTATCGGCCTGCTGTTTTTGCTGGCCGGAATCATCGGTGCCTTCTTTGCTGACCCGACTCTCGGCCTCGCATTATCGGTAGGTTCTTTGTTCTTCGGGATCATTGCCTTCTGGGGATGGGTAAAGTTCATGAATTCCAGCCCGTTCGGCAGAAAAATGATACACCAGGATGATACCGCCACCTGGCACAGCTTCGACGACCGTCAAGCCGACTTGAAAGGCAAAGAGGGCGTGGCCAAAAGTCCCCTTCACCCCGGCGGCATTGCCACAATCGACGGCAAACGCGTGGACGTCGTAACCCGCGGCGAACGGATTACTGCAGGCGCACCTGTCAAGGTAATAAAAGTAGAAGGGAACCGAGTAGTTGTTACAACATTAAACACCGAAACAAGCGATAATTCCGAAACGGCTTGACACTTTTAATTACTCAGTGTTAAGTATGTACTACCTGATTGCAAGGTAAAATCAAAACGGGGCTAAGCGCCCTGAGGGAAAAAGAAAGGACATATCATGAAACCGATTATTCTTGTTATTCTCGCGGTCGTTTTACTTATACCGGTCTTTCTCTTCATCTATTTCTTCAATGTCTGGATCAGGGCATTTGCCTCTAAAGCCCGCGTCAGAATACTTGATTTGATCGGCATGAAGTTACGACGTGTGCCTCCCACCCTGATTGTTGAAGCTTTGATCCGGCTGACCAAGGCCGGCCTCAGCCAAGTCAACACCAGCGCTCTTGAAGCCCATTATCTGGCGGGCGGCGACGTTCTTAATGTAGTTAATGCCCTAATTGCCGCTGACAAAGCCGGTATCGCCCTCAACTTTGAAAGAGCCGCTGCTATCGACCTAGCGGGGCGTGATGTATTCGACGCTGTCCGCGTCAGTGTAAACCCCCGGGTTATTGACTGCCCTGATCCCAACAAAGGCCGCAACACTGTAGACGCTGTATCCAAGGACGGCATCCAGGTCAGAGCCAAGGCCCGCGTCACTGTCCGGGCAAACCTCGACCGTTTGGTCGGAGGAGCCACCGAAGAAACCATTATCGCCCGCGTCGGAGAAGGTATAGTTACGACAATCGGTTCAGCCGACACCTACAAGGCAGTGCTGGAGAACCCTGACCTTATTTCCAACCGCGTTCTGGACAAAGGACTGGACAGTGGTACTGCCTTCGAAATCCTGTCGATTGACATTGCCGATGTTGATGTCGGTGATAACATCGGGGCCCGGCTGCAGGCTGATCAGGCCGAAGCGGACAAACGCGTAGCACAAGCCAAAGCCGAAGTCCGGCGGGCTGCCGCTGTCGCCGAGGAACAGGAAATGATCGCGCGGGTCCAAGAAATGCAGGCCCAAGTTGTCGCCGCACAGGCCGAAGTTCCCAAGGCAATGGCGCAGGCAATGCGCGACGGCAATATCGGCGTCTTGGATTATTACCGTTTAGAAAACATCAAAGCCGACACTGAAATGCGCAACAAAATAACCGGCGAGGAAGATTTACAACCGCCGTCAGACGAAACTGAACGCTAATATGCAAGAGAACTTAATTGACATAATAGTTTTTCTGGTTTTTGTCGGTATAGCCCTAATCCGTTTAATCAAAGTAGGGCTTGATAAGCTGAGTCCACAGGCCGAGCAACAACAAAAGCCGCGAGGGTTTCAGACTATCGGAAGTCCAAGCCCCGCGCCTGTCGGGTCTACCGGTGCCGGATCCCGCCCGACATCGGCGGGGCTTCAGGGACCGCCTCCGCCCCCGCAACCGGCGTCGTTTTACACTAAACCGTCGGCTCCCTCGAAAACCGGCATTACGGATTATTCCGCACCCGTTGAGTCCAGCCGCTACGCGGCACGCGGGGAAGCAGACATTGCATCGGAGAGTACGGCGCAACTTACCGAACGACAGCAGCTCGCACAACCTCAAAATGCACATGCACCGAAAACCCCGCCCAAACGTTCATCGGGTGGGCGTGCATTCTCCGGTGAAGTCCCGCGCTTTACCACTTTCTCAAAAAACAAGGTTCGCCCCGATATTCTGGTGGCCCTCCACAATCGCCGCAAACTGCGCCTGGCCCTGCTAACCCGCGAAATTATTGACCGCCCGCGGGCCTTCGATGTTTGATCTTCTGATGGCGTAAAACTGACCTGCTTCCCATCACTCCACGTTTGCTCTAAGAATAAGAAAATACTTCACGGAAATTTAACCATGACAGAGAAAGCAACTCCAGATGGGCACCGGAAACTGCAAGCGCTCCGTCAATATTTAAATAAACTGGACGGCCTCCTGGTGGCTTATTCGGGCGGTGTTGACAGCACTTTTCTTGCGGTTGTTGCTCATCAGGAACTGGGGGATCGGATGCTCGCGGTCACCGCCACTTCAGAAGCATACCCGACCTGGGAGCGCGATGAGGCCACTGACTTTGCCCGCCAGTTTAAGTTACGACACAAACTGGTTCACACCTCCGAACTGGACATCCCGGAGTTCAAAAACAACCCCCCCGACCGTTGCTATTATTGCAAGCAAGGCCTGTTCGAGAACATGCTGGGCATAGCCCGCCAGGAAAAGATCAGCTATGTCGCCGACGGCACTACAGCCGATGATCTTGATGACCACAGACCCGGTCGACGCGCCGCCAAAGAGCTGCATATTTTATCGCCGTTACTTGAAAATGACTTAACCAAAGATGAAATCCGCGCTCTTTCCAAAGATATGCAACTGCCCACTTGGGATAAGCCGGCCTTCGCCTGCCTGGCCAGCCGTTTCCCCTACGGAGAAGCGATTACAGCAGAGAAAGTAAACCAGATCGAACAAGCCGAAAATATTCTGCGCGGTATGGGATTCCGCCAGTATCGAGTTCGCCATCACGGGCATATTGCCCGGATCGAAGTCCCGCCGGAAGACATTTCCCGTCTGGCCGGAGATCGCCGGCGGCAAATACTTCAAGGCTTCAAAGAACTGGGTTTTCAATATATAACGCTCGACCTGCAGGGTTACCGAACCGGAGCTATGAACGAAACACTTGATACTGATTAAATAAACTATTCTGAAGGAGGGCCATATCCCGTGCCACACCAGGAAGAAATACACATACAAACCTCCGGGCACCGCGACATCCACGACATCACCGCCCAAGTCCAGCACGTTGTCACTGGCGCCGACATCAACATTGGGCTGGCGCATATTTTTAACATCGGCAGCACTGGGGTTATAGGCACGATTGAATTCGAACCCGGGCTGGAAAGCGACTTGCCAAGCATACTCGACCGGCTCATCCCCCCGGATCGTAACTACGGCCATGAACAGGCTTGGCACGACGGCAACGGCCACTCCCACCTGCAGGCCTCGATACTCGGCCCGTCATTGACGGTACCCGTCAAAGACGGCAAACTGCACTTGGGAATCTGGCAGCAGATTTTTCATTTGGAATGCGATGTCAAGCCTCGCGACCGGACAATTGTCGTAACAGTCAGTTGAAGAACCCCCACGCGCAACGGTCGGGGCTGCGAGACGCTAGATGCTCTGCGGAAAGGCATACGGTCAAGGTTCGTGCTTGTTCACACCTTGTCTCGCACCTAACCCGAATTTCGCAGAAATTCGGGCTAGTACCCCGTCCGGCTTAAAACTTCGCATAAAATTTCACCTCGATATTTATAAGCGCTTGCCCGACTTGCAAGTGGCTGTATATTATGCCTTTGTCTCAGTTCTAATCACCAGCCCGGACAAGGTAGAGATACATTGTTCGACGCACTTCGTTCAGGACTGCGGCATAAATTGTCTCGGACAGAAGGCGTTTCGCACCCACGAAATTCCGAAAGCGGACGACCTCTGTACAATTGAATCTGCGCTTACGCGACAAGAACAACAAGGAAGTAAATGGTATGGCAGTTAGGATTCGACTTCGACGGACTGGAAAACGGAATGCCCCGGCGCACCGCATTGTGGTCACGCCCAAACGCAACCCGCGGAACGGTAACTTCATTGAATGCATCGGCACGTACGATCCCCGGCACAGCACTGAAAGCCTGGATATGGAGCGGGCCGACTACTGGCTTTCCCAGGGTGCTCAGCCCTCTGAAACCGTAAGCGCCATCATTAAGCGCTGTCGCGCCAACGTCTCGCTGGCCGAACAGAAAAAGACGGTTGAAGGCAAAAACTTCATCCACGAAAGCCAGCAGCAGAAACCCAAGAAGCGGGCCGCCAAACCCGCGGAAGAAGATGAGGCAGAAGCCGCCACCGAGGCAAACGCTGAAGCGACGGAGACGGCGGAAGCCACAGACGAAAAACAAGATACCGAAGAAGCTGGAAACGCAGAAAAAACAGAAGCGGCCAGCGACGACAGTGAGACTGAGACAAAAACTGCAGACGAAAAGTAGGTTCAAGTCATGGTTATAGGGCTTATTAAAAAAGCGCTGGGAGTCAAAGAAGCTCCTGAGGCTCAAGATACGGTAGCCGGCTCACCGGATTTGGTGGGATTTGTAAAATACGTTGTCACCCAGCTGGTTGATGACCCGGATGAAATCAAAATCAACACCGAGAAAAATGGCGATGACCTCACTATAGAAGTGAATTGCGCCAAACCTGATATGGGCAAAGTAATCGGTAAGCGCGGCAAAACTATCGCCGCCATCCGCGCCTTGGTCACCAGCGCCGCTCGGCGTGACGGTAAACGGGTCAATGTGGAAGTGGTTGACTGAGACGGCAAATCAGAAGAAGTTCGTCAGCAGTGTGGCGTACGCCGCAAGCTTATCAATGCCATGAAAATCGACATACTGACACTGTTTCCGGAGATGTTTTCCGGGCCTTTCGAATACTCGATGATCAAACGGGCCCGGGACCGAAACTGTGTCGAGTTGCGTATAATTAACATCCGTGATTTTGCGACTGATAAGCACCGGACAGTTGACGGTCCGCCCTGTGGCGGCGGTCCCGGCATGGTAATGCGGCCGGATATTCTGGCGAAGGCCGTTCGCAGTGTCCAGACCCCTGAAGCACGGGTTTTATTAATGACCCCCCAGGGAAGCCCGTTTACGCAAGCCCGGGCCCGAGAATTGTCAGAGCAACAGTCGCACCTGATAATTCTGTGCGGGCATTATGAAGGATTTGACGAGCGTATCCGCCAGGCACTGATTGACGAAGAAATTTCGATTGGCGATTATGTCTTGACCAACGGCGGCATAGCGGCAGTGGTGGTCACCGATGCAATCGTCCGCCTGCTACCCGGCGTTTTGGGCGATGCTGATTCAGCGGCCCAGGATTCGTTCGGCATTGATAATCGGCTGGATTTTCCGCAGTACACCAAGCCCGCGGAATTCGAAGGCATGATGGTGCCCGACGTTCTGTTGTCCGGTAATCACAAAAAAATCACTGAATGGCGTCGCCAGCAGGCCGAAGAAAGAACTCGCGCTAGGCGCCCGGACTTGTTGGCTGATTAAGCAAAAAAACATACTCAATAATTACAACCAACGATCAACGGAGACATGGATAATGAATACTCTTCAAAAATTGCATAAAGCTAATCTTAAGACGGATGTGCCGACTTTCAGCGTCGGCGATACCGTACGCGCCGACATTAAGGTCGTTGAGGGCGGCAAGGAACGGATTCAGTCATTCACCGGTACCGTATTGGGAACGAACGGCCAAGGGATCAGCGAAACGGTAACCCTGCGACGGGTAGCCTACGGTCAGGGCATCGAACGTGTTCTGCCGATCCATTCCCCCCGCCTCGCCAACCTCACGGTGGTACGTCGCGGCAAAACCAAGCGCGGCAAACTTTACAACCTGCGCGAACAGAAAGGCAAGGTAGCCCGCGTCAAAGAGCTTATCTAAAAAAACACGATTCCCGGCAGCTTTTCCGTTTTATCACCGGCATTTAGCTGAATGAATTCTCCGCAAAAAGGCCTCACGCTCGTGGCAGAAACGCCGGTTGCTTCATTCGGAAACTAAGCTCTGTTCACCGGCGAAATGAGGCACATGACGACGGCCATACTGAATTTTGAGAAAGAGGCGCATAACAGCGGGTATTCAGCGGTAGCAGGCGTCGATGAAGTTGGCCGCGGTCCGCTGGCCGGTCCGGTAGTGGCTGCGGCCGTCATCCTGCCCAACCATATTGAACTCCCCCCGGTAACTGACTCCAAAGCCCTCAGCGCTGTTCGCCGCGATGAACTGTTCAGCGAGATCAAGGGGCTTCCCGGCATAGTCATCGGTATCGGCAAAGTCGAGCCGGTGGAAATTGACCGCATCAATATCCTGCAGGCCACATATCGCGCCATGCGCTTGGCTCTGAACAATCTCGCGCAACCGGCCGATTTTGCCCTGGTTGACGGCAACCCCGTACCCGATCTTCCCGTACCCTCAAAGTCAATTGTCCGCGGCGACAGCCGCAGCGCCAGTATCGCCGCCGCCAGTATCATTGCCAAGGTTATTCGCGATCGCGCGATGACCGATTATGATAAGGTCTATAATGGGTATAGTTTCAGCGATCACAAAGGCTACGGCACCCGGCAGCACTTGGCGGCCCTCAAAAAACTGGGGCCATGTGCAATTCACCGCCGCTCATTCGCCCCGGTTGCCCACATTGTCAACGGCGGTTTATATCAACCTGAATTAAAATTCGACGGATAACACTGATGCTTCCTGAAAATCAAATAGACCCGGCCGCAATCGACATTTTGAACCGGCTTACCGAAGCGGGGTATGACGCCTATATCGTCGGCGGCGCGGTCCGCGACCTTTATCTCGGGATTGAGCCCAAAGACTACGATATAGCCACCTCAGCCCACCCCAAAGAAGTAAAAGAAGTTTTCGGGCGTAAAGCCCGCCTTATCGGCAAGCGTTTCCGGCTTGTTCACGTTTACCGCGGACGGAAATACTTCGAAGTCAGCACATTCCGCCGTGAACCCACACCTGAAGAACGCAGTACACGGGAGAGCGACGACGGCGTAATTATCTGGCGCGATAACAAGTATGGCAATATCGAACAGGATGCCCGGCGCCGCGACTTTACCGTAAATGCCCTTTTTTATAATCCGACAGCCGAGGAAAAAATGGTCGATTACGTGGATGGCGTCGCCGACCTAGACAGCAAGACCGTTCGGGCCATCGGCGACCCCGCCGTCCGCGTCGCTGAAGATCCCGTGCGCATTCTGCGCGCCTTAAAACTGGTAGGCCAATATGATTTTAGCCTTGAAGTGGAATTAGAAAAGGCCGCCCACCAAAAGGCCCCCGAAATCAGGAAAAGCTCGGTCTCGCGTCTGTTCGAGGAATTACTTAAAATCTACAGCAAAAGCTATACATACAAGACGCTGGAAGCCTTTCATCAGTACGGCTTGCTGCAGCATTACCTCCCCAACCTTGACGATGCCTGGAGCGGCGAACCCGGCGACGCCATCAAAAAGTTGCTCAGTGAACGCGATACACGGCGTGCTAAAGGCTGGTATTCCAACTCTCGCACTCTGGCGGTTATGACCACAACAATCCCTATCGTCGCCGAAGACCTGGGACTGGTTGACTTCGCCGACCTGCTGTCCATACACGAAGGTCTCGGTAAGATGATCAAAGACAGCATCCGCCGAGCATATGCCCCCCTGCCCGTCCCTAAGCATATCAGCGCCCGGGCCCGAGACGGCATCCTGCTGCTGCCGCAATTCGTCAACACTGAACATAGAAACCGTCTGTTGCATCATCCGGATTATATGTATGCTCGTGAACCTTTTTCACTGCTCACTGAAATTTTCCAATGGGATCCGGAAATGATCTCCCGATGGCCTGAAAAAGGTGCGGCCAACACATCAATTCCACGCAGTCAAAGCCCGCCTCGGCCGCAAAGGTCAATACCTCTTCCAGGGACAGATCGGGC
>JAWOEV010000164.1:0-7186 GCA_046482565.1 Lentisphaeria bacterium
GGAAAGCAGCCGCGGGGTTGTCCAACTCTGATCTGACCGTTGAAGAACATCAGCAGGGGGCCGGCCTGGATAAGCCGGGCATCCCCTTTCTTGCCGTGCCTTCAACCGCCGGCACCGGGTCAGAAGCCACTATTGTTTCGGTCCTTATCGACCCGGAGCGACAACTCAAAAAATCAGTGCGACATCCTTCCTATATGGCAAAGTTAGTAATCCTTGATGCAGGTTTACTGGCCAGTTGTCCGCCGCATATTATTGCCGGGGCCGGAATGGATGCATTCGTGCAGGCGATTGAATCCTACAGCAGCCGCAGTGCGACATGGTTAAGCAAGCAACTTTCCGCCAAAAGCATTTGTCTGCTGCACAGCAGTCTGGGAAAAGTGCATCAAAACTCGGCCGATCCGGCCGCTACCGATTTGATGCTGGGGAGCTATCTGGCCGGCCTGGCATTGTCCATGGCACGCTTGGGGGTGATCCACGGGTTAGTACATCCCCTGGGGGTACGCTACGGGTTACCTCACGGTCTGCTGTGTGGAATAACTCTGCCAGCGGCTTTGAAGCTTAATCGCCAAGCCATGGGGGCGGCTTACAGCGAAATCAGTGAACTTATCGGTGATGACTTGCTGAAAACAGCCAAAAACCTTCTACTAGCGCTGGGACTCGAGAAATCGCCACTGGCAGGAAAAGAAATAAGCGACCGGGAAAATATTATTACCGAGACTCTCAGCTCCGGATCTACCAAAACGAACCCGAAAAAAATCAACCGCCAAGACGTCGAATTCCTCCTCTCTGAGTTGACGGGCAGCTGAACTCGTGAAATTCCAGCGGCGTCTGATCTCACAAAGACCTCCGGCAAAAGCCGGGCTATTCCTTGTGGCCCGAGGCGGGCTTGTGCCAGGTTGCAATTATAGTGCCGGCCACAAATACGGAGGAGTAAGTTCCTACTATTATGCCGATCAGCATCACCAGAGCAAAGTCATTGATGGCTCCGCCACCGAACAGAAACAGGATAAGAACCACGAAGAGGGTGGTCAAGGACGTCAATAGCGTTCGCGACAATGTCTGGTTTATGCTCAGGTTGATAATGTCTCGGTAGTCCTTGTTTTTGAGAAGTCCCAAGTCCTCCCGGATCCGATCAAATAGAACGATCGTATCATTAAGCGAGTATCCCATGATAGTAAGCAATGCCGCTACTACCGGCAGAGATAATTGCCTTCCGCACAACAGGTAGACGCCTGTCGCTACCAAAACGTCGTGAATAAGAGCTGTAATTGAGGCAACGGCATAGGCAAATTCGAACCGGAAAGAGATGTAGATAATTATTGCAATTGCCGCGCTTAAAGCGGCATATAAAGCTTTCATCCGGAAACGTCCGCCGATCTTTTCGCCGACGCTGGTGGTTTGGGCGTAGGTTATTTCAGCCCCCTCAAATTCCTGAGTGAGCTGTTCATTCAGAATCTGGATGGCAGCGTTGTTCTCGTTCGTCGAGCCCGGCAAGGCAATCTCTAATAGTTTGCCTTCAGTCCCCGCATTGTATTTATAAGTCGGTTCTGCCTCGGATAAGCCCTCACTGGCGAGCAATGCACGGACTTCTCCAATAGTCGGTATTTCGTTGCCTTGGACTTGATAAATAAGCGCTGTGCCGCCGGAAAAGTCAATGCTGAAAATATCATTGCCTCGGACGAGGGTCGTAATCAGGGTTATAACAATCAGAATAAGCGATAACGCAAAGGCCGGCATTTTCAGCTTCAGGAAGTCAAAATTCGGTTTTTTTACTAGATTGGCCATCGATATTTTTGACAGCCATCCCTTATGAAGCAGGAAATCGAATATGACCCGGGTCAGGAAAAGGGCCGTAAACATGCTTGCCACAACTCCCCAGCTCAGCGTGACGGCAAAACCGCGAATCGGCCCCGTGCCTACCTTAAGTAGAATGAAGGCGGTGATTAAAGTGGTTAGGTTGGCGTCCAAAATAGTGACAAAGGCTCGCCGATAGCCAGCTTTGACGGCGTTGCCGATTGATTTTCCGTTATCCGCTTCTTCTCGAATTCGTTCGAATATCAGCACGTTGGCATCAACCGCCATACCGATAACCAAGACAATCCCCGCTATACCGGGCAGAGTAATGGTGGCCCCGCTTAAACCGAGAACCCCAAGAATTATGATAATATTGGCGACCAGCGCTGTTACCGCGATCACCCCCGCTATCCGGTAGTAAACAACCATAAAAGTAAGTACGGCAAGCAACCCCAGCAAGGCTGCAGTCACACCGCTACGGATTGAGTCTTGCCCCAAGGTAGGGTCGGTGCCGAATTCGCTTTTAATGTCAATCGGAACCGGCAGATTACCGGAGCTGATTACCGTCGCTAGGCGACTGGCCTCTTCCGGTCCGAAACTGCCCGTGATGCGGGCGCTCCCACCCGTAATGGCTGTCTGGATAACCGGGGCGCTGTAAACTTTGCCGTCCAGTACGATCGCTAAACGCCGCTCAATGTTTTCCCGGGTTATTTCTCCGAAAGCCTTGGCCCCATCGTTGTTAAATTCGAGGATGACATAGTAATTACCCAGTTGCCCTTGGGTTGGGTAAGCTCGTTTTATATCGCTTCCACGGATGCGTTCCGGATGCCGGGTAAGAAAGAAATATTGATAGTGTATGCGGCCATCAGGCTCGACGATCTTCATCGTTCGCGGCGACCGTTCATACTGCGGATCAATGGTGAAATCTTCCGGATTTTCACGATATTCCGCCAGCTTTTTCTGATTCTGCGGATGCACTAAGTGGAAAGTAAGCTTGGCAGTCTGTTTAATAGTGCGGCGAACTGCGGCTTTGTTGTCTTCGGTGACACTGGGCATTTTAAGGGATATGGACGCTGGCCCGACTTCCTTGATCTCCGGTTCCACAACGCCCAAGCGGTCAACCCGGTTACGGACGATCTCAATTATTTGGCCACGGACGTCTTCGGGTTGCCGGTTATCGGGCAGGTCACCAGGCTCGAAGCCCAGAATGAATTCCGTACCACCCACCAAGTCAAGGCCGAGATGCAACTTCGCCTTCGCTTTGCTCCGCACTTTGTTTAATACCAAGTTGTTAGAGGCATTTGGTACGCCGAACACAGGAACATAATTGCGCAGGGCAACGGCAGATTTTGCAGCCTCCCCCTGGGCGGCCATTTTCAAAGCCCGATACGGAGACCGTACAGCCGCATCTTTAGCAAGCAACTGATCGGCTTCGGACATTACCTGCTCATAGTCATCCAAGTATGATTCATACTGCTTGATTTCCGACAGCAACCCTTCCTTCCTGTCCTGAAGCTCAGTATAATCGTCGCCCTCAGTCGCAGACATGTCATCAAGCTTCGCATTAATTACCTTCAGGTCACTTTTGGCTTCCTTGAGTTCCCCCTGGTAGTCTTCCAGGCGAGACTGGGCCATCTTTTCAAATACAACCAGCAAATCACGATCTTTCAGAGGAAAGATTGAAAGTGTACAGGCAATGAGCACTGCCAAGACAATGCCCGCTCTCCATAATAGCGATTTTTTCATGGTACCAATTCAATCCTGATGTTTATCATGTCAATTATTATGTATAATTAAGCTCAATGCCGTAACAGAAAGCACGCCTACCGGTAATCAGCTAACAAGACGCCATGCGATACAGTTTCGCGGAGGGGCTGCGGTCAAGCTGTTTGATCATCCGCCTTTTCGATTCTGACCACGGCGGTTTTATCCAAAGTGATCTCCGTATTCTCAGCAACGTTAAGCGAAACCGTTTTTTGCTGTACGCCTTTTATGGTTCCGTGAAGACCGCTGTTGGTGACTACCTGATCGCCGGCCTTCAGCTTTTGAATCAGCTCCCGGTGCTGTTTTGCGCGTTTCTGTTCAGGGCGTATAAACAGGAAATAAAGCACAGCGAAAAGAATTATAAACGGGAAAAAAGTCGCAAGCATTTCTTTGAACCCTTGAGCTTGGCCAACCGTCATAAACACATTCAAAAAATTATTAGGCAACATAAAATCCTCACTTGTCGGGGCTGATTATTTGAAATCGGTAGAATACACAGGAAATGAATCGCTGTTATATAAAACAATTTTGAGTACGCGACAATTTACATGCAATAGAAAGGGTGTCAACCTTGCAAACCAAACATCTACGACTAGTTTATAATCAAAATTGTTTTCGGAGAAATTTATGGCAGACAAAGCAAAAGTTTTGGTGGTTGATGACGAAATCAGTATCGTCGAAGTGCTGAAAGCCTTGCTGACGCGCGAGGGGTATGAGGTAACAACGGCGTCAGACGGCGAAGAGGCTCTTGAAGCATTGCGGGCGGATAAGTTCGAACTGATGATTTCAGATATCCGAATGCAGCCTATGGATGGAATCACCCTGTTGCAAAAAGCTCGGAAGTTACAGGAGCACCTGGCGGTTATAATGATTACCGCCTACGCGACAGTCGAAACCGCCGTTGAAGCAATGAAAAACGGCGCCTTCGATTATGTTTGCAAACCCTTTAAAATCGATGAGCTTATCCTTACGGTAGAGAGAGCTCTGTCATATGAACACGCCTTGCGGGAAAATGCAACCTTGAAAGAAAACCTGCGCACTCGGTACCATTTCGAATACATCGTGGGTGACAGTAAGGCGATGAGGAGGGTGTACGCCATGATCGAAAAGGTTGCCCGTACCAACAGTACTATACTTATTCGCGGGGAGAGTGGTACAGGTAAGGAGCTTGTGGCCCGCGCCCTGCATGATTACAGCCGCCGCAATGAAAAGCCTTTTGTCGCCATAAATTGTGCGGCTTTACCGGAAACTCTGCTGGAGTCTGAGCTTTTCGGTTATGTAAAAGGGGCATTCACGGGTGCCAATAAATTTAAAAAGGGGCTTTTTGAAAGCGCAGAAGGCGGGACCTTGTTCCTGGATGAAATCGGCTCCATACCGGTGGATATGCAACAGAAGCTATTGCGGGCCCTTGAAGAGCGTGAAATCCGCCCAGTGGGGGCAACCGATGCCGTGCCGATTGATGTGCGAATCGTCGCCGCAAGCAATGAAAATCTTGAAGAGAAAATTAAAACCGGCGACTTTCGTGAAGACCTCTATTACCGCTTGAGCGTAATCCCGATCGAACTGCCGCCTCTTCGCAAACGGCCCGAAGATGTGAAATTGTTGATCAAGCATTTCCTGAAGATTCTGAACGACCAGGAAAATCGGGAAATAGATGTAGAATCAACGGCTGTTCAGGCCCTCGAAAGTTATGAGTGGCCGGGAAATGTGCGGGAGCTGGAGAATGTGATGAGCCGCGCAGCTACCCTGTGTGATGAAGGGACGATCAAACTGCAGGATCTGCCGGAGAAAATTCAAAAGGCCGCAGCCGAGGGCGAAAAAAACAAGGCCAAGTCGGCCCCGGAAAATCAGCGCGGTGTCTCGCTTAAAGCTTTCCTGCGATCAAAAGAGCAAGATTATATCCAGTACGCCTTGGACCAATGTGGAGGCGATAAGGAAAAAGCGGCAAAATCACTTGGTATCAGCTTGGCGACGTTCTATCGCAAAATCGGGGAGGAATGATTGCAACCTATGAAAATGTATCGGCTCCGTTTTGTTTCTTCGGTCGTTTTCACCTTATCGGTTTCAGTCCTATGTTTTTTCGTTGCGAGTTGTACCTCAATCCCCTTTGTCGGCGATAATAAAGAAGAAGACGGGGAAGGGGCAGATTCAGGGGGAGTTGTATCCATCCACGAAGTCGTGCCTGAAGCGGTTAATGCCGGCGGGTTGGCTATGGCTGTTCCTTCGCCTGAAGATGGCCGCGTTTTCCAGGTTCGCAAAACGCCGCTCTTGGCGTCGGTATTTTTCCCCCAGATAGAATTTACTGAAGGGAAAACTGATTCTACTAAAATTATGATTGTCGCCCTCGATGCGCGTGGACGTATGCGGTGGATGCAGGTCTGTGCTGAACTGGCCGGACGCTATGTGGCCGTGCTGGTTGACGGACAGTACAGATTCATGTGGCGGGTGCCGCGCGCGGCCGCGGCTGCCCCAAGAACTCTCCGCTTACACGGACCCTGGAGTGATGACGTAGCTAAGCTGATAGAGAATAATGCCGTTGAGAATTATAAGAAGCTCAATAACAAATAACTGCAAATGGTAACAGAAGTAAAAAATATGACCTCGGATTGGGTTGAAGAAGCTGCCATGGATGCGGTTGACGGAAATCAGGCCGCTCTCAAGCAGCTGATCGATGCTTTGGCGGTTGTCGAAGAACCGATTCCCAGGTGGCAATCGGAACTTGGTGAGGCTTGGGACACGTGCTTTGATCTTTTGGATGATAATCTCAATGTTCAGCAGTACACGGCGGTTATTATGCACTTGGCCCGCCTAGACTATGATAATCAGCCATTTCGGGATGCCTTGGCTCGCCTGGCTCGTCTCGTCTTTGATGAATACGGTGATCCGGCCGGGTTAATTACCAGCTTGGGAATCCACCATAGTAATACTCCTACTGCTACCGTTTATCAACGCTGGCACCGAATGCGGTATCTTGAGGATAATGCCCTCGTTTATCATCCCGCTCACGGAGCCGGCAAAGTATCGGAAGTGGATGATCTCAGTAATGAAGTCCGTATAAATTTTGAACAACCTGTAACCTTTGAGTTGGCTACAGTCCTCAACAGTTGCACTTTTGTAAAACCCGGCACCGAGCTTGCCAATATGCTCACCAAAGGCGGTGAGCGATCCTTGCCGGAGGTGGCCGAACAAATACTCAGCGAAATGCCGGATTGCCTGGTCCCGTCACAAAATGAGATGCAGATTATTCGCACTTTTCTCGTTCCGGAACGCTGCACGACGGAAGAGTTTCAGGAATGTTTCGAACAGAAAGGCCGGGAAAAAGCTATGTCGGCAGCAAAATCCGGAACCGATAAAGATAACCCTGAAGAGGTTGAACTGCATACGTCGCGCAGCCTGACCGAACTTCTTATGCGTTTACGTCAAGTGGATCGAGTTGACGCAGGAGACGAAGCCTTGCGTAAGACCGTTTCGCGGTTGCTGGAGGATTCCTGCGACAAAAAAAACAGTATCGATAGTTTTGTCGAAGCAGTGGCTCGGCTTTATCAGAAGACCAACGATACCGCTTGGTTGGCAGACTTGACAAAAAATCTGGCTGTGAAAACTGCGCCGTGGCAGGATAAAGAAATAA
>JAWOEV010000193.1:0-3080 GCA_046482565.1 Lentisphaeria bacterium
TCGAATTGGTGAGATATATTGCTTTGGCGCTCAGCCAATTAAGCGGGAACATGCTCAAGATATTGCTGGCACCCAGGGTATTGCCCATTATGGGAATGCCGGTTTCCGCCACGAGCCTGGCAAGTACTAAGGTAGTCAGGAATATGACTGTCAAGGCAATCAGTGCATAAATCAGGGAATTGCCGGCCCAGAGTTGCCAGCCGACGATGCCTATACAGCCGGCTGAAAAGATAAAACCGGCGAGGCGATTGCGCCGGTCGTCGTCATCCTTAGCCGGTCGGAACATCGCTTGGAAAACAGCGCGCCACTGGTGACGTCCCAGGTAGAGGATGACCAGTGCCAGGCCGATGGTCGCGCCGTTACGATGGTCGCTTATCGCCGCATTCCCGTGAAACGGCGCAAAGAATTCCAGGCCCAGTACACGGTAGAATTGGTAGCCGAGGACTGTCGCCCACAGAGAAAAGGCTACGCGGTTGGGGACAAAATAGGTGATGCCGATGATGGCAAAAATGATGTAGCCCGATTTGACGTACCAGTGCAGGTATCGCAACATCCCGCTCCCGCTTCCGAAGGGTTCCCATAATCCCCAGCCAGTCTTGAAGTCAGGGAAGGCACCTCCGGTATGATGATTCAAACCTTTAAACATATAAATAATAAAAACGGTGACAACGCCGGTCCAGAACAGCTTTTTTCGGAAAAGAACCGGGAAAAATCCGCCTTCTTCTGGCGCTTCAATTAGAGCTTGCTGCACCGTCAGAAGCGGAAATGGCAGGCGCTCGTTGTTGCGCCATTGCGGATATACAATAAGCGCCAACCCTACCATAAGTAACAGGCAGAAAACCAGCATGCTCCCCCATGATACGGCCGGTTTGGCCCAAGCTGACCACGGGATTTCATTGCCGGGATCCAATTGATCAGTCATCTGCGACGAAACCGGTGCTTCTTCGCCGTATTCGATCGGGTCCAGATAGAGGGAGTCAGGCAAATCCATCTCCTGGTGAATTTCGGAGAGAACAGGATCTTCGACGATCGCTTTGTTGCTTTTGGCCAGAGAATGTGGCCAGGACTGTAACGTCGCCGTCGATGAACAGGCCACAAGAATCATGCCAAAGATGATGGCCAGCTGTCTAACGCTCAAGGCAAACGAGGGAAATTTCCAGCGCAGCAGCGGGTTTATTCCCAACCCCAGGATCGTGATTATCGCCACGCCTATCGCTGGCAGATAGCTGTCGGCAATTTTGGAGTTGTTCAAAAGAAAATTATTGAGGGGTTGTATGAACCAGATGAGCAGGGAACAGAATAAACCGATCAGGCTGGCAATCAGGGCCGCTGAAACGGAAAGCGAAGAATTGTTGTTTTGGGTATTATTCATAATTGTAAAAGCGGGAAAATTAATTCGCGGCCTTCTTCATTATTTTATAAAAAATAAAACCGGTGCAACGCGATCTCTGTCAGGTGACCGGTGACGAAAACCCCGTATTATACGCCGATTTACGCCGCATACAAGCGGAGTTTAATAAAACAACCAGATAAACTACGCAATTTATAAGGAAAGTAAATGCTCAAACATGCCAAAAATATAACGAATAACGTAATCCCTGCGGGTGTATTTAAAAAAGTTTGGGGGCGGATATATTATATGTGGTTTTTCACGGTTTTCTGTAAAATGACTTGGCTCGTGATTAGGAAATATTGAATATTGAATTAATTCAAAATTCAGAATTCAAAATTTTACAGAAAACCGTAAAGAACCCTATATGTACCGCTTGAGTGTTCGAATGACGCTGATTGCCGCTGTTCTACATCTTTTCGCATGGCATCGGGTACTTTGTAGGTTCTGATTGCAAAACTGCCGTTTTGGCGTTGTTCCGTTTAATGTTTTGTCACAAAAGGGAAACAAACCATAAGAGGTTAGTAATCTCATGAAAAATCCTTCCCGTATCATTTCAATGGCCAGTGCCTTTTATGAGTCGCAGGTCCTATTCACTGCTTCGGACATGGGCATATTCGCTATCCTGGCCGAGCTCGACAGCGCCGCAGCCGAAACCATCGCTGACCGGGCCGGACTCGAGCCGCGGGGTGCGAGGTTGCTGTTGGATGCCTGCGTCAGCCTCGAACTGCTACAAAAAGAGGGCGATAAATATTTGAATACGGCGGAGTCAGCCATGTTTCTGGTGCCCGGCAGCCCCGGGGACCTGACCAAGGCGATCCGCTACAATCGCGATGTTTACGAGGCTTGGGGTAAGCTGGGTGAACTGGTCAAAACCGGTAAACCGGTTGAACGCCCGGAAATTCACCTCGGCGAAGACGAAGACCGAACCCGCACGTTTGTTTTGTCAATGCACGGCCGGGCCCTCGGCATCGGTCGCCTGCTGGTCCCGCAACTCGACTTGAGTGGTTGTAAACAGGTCCTCGATGTCGGCGGCGGCCCGGGGACGTATTCGGTCCTGATTGCCCAGCAATACCCGGACCTGACCGCTACCGTCCTTGACCTGCCGGGGGTTGTCAAGGTTGCCGCGGAACTGATCGAAGAGCAGGGGATGAGCGATCATGTCAAAACTTTGCCCGGCAGTTATCACGACACCCCGTTTCCGGACGGTAATGACGCCGTGCTTTTCCTGGGGGTCCTGCATCAGGAATCTCCGGAGTCGATTGTCGCCTTGTTCCGCCAAGCTTACGATTCCCTGAATCCCGGCGGTAAGGTCTATATTATGGATATGATGACCGATCAGACCCATGCGCGGCCGACGTTCTCGGCGTTGTTTGCGGTCAACATGGCCTTGACTACCAATGACGGCTGGGTTTTCTCCGATACCGAACTCGAAGGCTGGTTGACCCGGGCCGGGTTCCAAAATTTTGCCGTCGCTCCCCTGCCGTCCCCCATGCCCCATTGGCTTGCCACAGCAGTGAAACCAGTCTAGTTAGACGCCATGCGAAAAGGTTTCAGGTCTCCGCCTGAGGCGGATTGAGGAGCGCCGGTGGTTCCTCTCGGACTTTTGCGCTGTAATGTACTACCCTCCGGGGTTTGATGCTGCAGACTATTTCGCGGGTGTACAAACTGAAAACCCCGCTGGAAATGA
>JAWOEV010000036.1:0-9183 GCA_046482565.1 Lentisphaeria bacterium
TGAAGTCTTCATGAGCACCGGCGATAATGCAACCGTAACTTCGAGAAAGGGTACACTCCTGGCGTGGGCCTTCTACGACTGGGGCAACAGCGCTTTTTCTACGGTGATAATGACCTTTGTTTTCTCCGCCTATTTCACCGAGCGAGTGGCACTGGACAAAGAAACCGGCACCTTATGGTGGGGACTGACCGTTGGCATCGCCGGTTTCACAGTGGCCCTGACCGCACCGATTGTGGGTGCCCTGATTGACCAGACGCGCCGCCGGAGACCCTGGCTGACCGTAACCACACTCGCATGCGTGACCGCGACCGCTTCGCTGTGGTTCATTCGTCCGGTGCCGGAGATGGCCTTGCCCGCCGTACTGCTCGCGGGTGCCGGCATCTGGATGTCAGCCATGGCGATGATGTCGTACAACGCGATGCTTCCAGCGCTTGCTCCCCGGGAACGCATCGGCCACTGGTCAGGCTGGGGTTGGGGACTGGGTTACGCCGGAGGTTTGCTGTGTCTAGCCCAAGTTGCGAAACTTGGGCTACGTATCGGGCAGTCAACGCATCGGCATGTCCGTCATTTTCGTTTTCTTTCTGCTGGGCGGCCTGCTCCTCCTGCCGGTTCCCCGCGACACAAGTTGAGGGAAGTGGAAAGGCGCTTTGTGTTACACTTATGCGTTTTCTTAACCGACAACACGGAATTTGATTATTTCGCAATATCCATTTCCGACGAAATCAACAGTATCAATCATACATGGTTCAGCCGCGCAGTTCGGCGGACATTGAGATACCGAGAAAGACAGTGCCGTCCCGGGTTTCGGCTTGGTGTGACTGGCCGGTGAACATGGGGGGCTGGTAGGTTACGCCATTGGCGGCTGCCGCTTCCTTGACCAGGCCGGTCAAAGCACTTTCGCATTTTCGGAGGGCGTTCTCGAGGTCAACGGCGCTTACATTGCCGCCGCGCCAGCTGCAGAGCAAGGCACCGTCCTCGGTTACCCGTACAAACGCCGTTTCGCGCAATACCACGTTACCGGCGATAGCGCCCAGCGCATTGGTGACGCCGGCATATTCTGAGAGCAGGACTTTTTGCTTCAAGACGGTGCCGACATCCGGAAACAAAGCAGCGCTGGGTGCTCCTACCGGTATAAGCGGCGATTTCACGGTAACACCGACAGATACTTCAGGACGTTCGTCTAAATCGGCCAAATGGTTGGTGAGCCAACTCCGAAGTCCGGCCTCAGTTATATCCCACGGACAGTCATCCGGGAGGCAGGCACCCATAATTTCGTTAGCGGCGGAGGCTCTGAACTCGCGGTAAACAGCCGAAATAATTTCCTCGGGATCAACGTCGAGAAGCAAGCTCCACCTCTGCAAAAGGTTGCGGGCGGCATCAACGTCAAACGCAGCATACTTATTTTCGAAATGCAGGATATCTGTAAGGGTCAATCCGTAACGCACAATCAACCCGGCCGACTCCAAACCTTGCCAGCGGATATGATCGGGGCCGGGTAATTCAAAGGCATTGGCCAGTTCCACAAGAAACATGGGTTCACGCTTAAGTCGCTGGATAATATTTTTTTCTGATCGAGCGCTTCCGGTGTTTCCCTCATCCTTGTTTAGGGCCGCAGATTCAGCCTGCTTCAGACCGTCTTCAGCGAGGGCGACAAAGTCGAGTATATTGCTCTCAACCGGAACAATCTGCTGAAATAAACTATCCAGTCTCGCCATTGCGTTGGGATGATCATCAGAAAGTCTGCAGATAGGCCGAACACGGCGCGGTCCGATTTTCACCTTTGGCCAGTCAGCCAGATCAATAGCGCTGTCGCCGCCGAGCCCAATTGTTCGCACCGCCATGGCCCGTACACTGGTCTGGAACTCGCCTATTCTGGCACCTCTATCGGAAAGCACCGGGAAACCGTCGCGTAGCACGGCGACATCCAGGGTTGTTCCTCCCATATCAGCGACCACCGCTTTCTTTTCGCGGAAAAGGCGGGCCGCTCCGACCACACTGGCGGCCGGCCCCGACAGCACGGTTTCGACCGGGAATTCCCGAGCCACTTTATCCAGCATCTGGCTCCCGTCCCCCTTTACCACCATCATCCGGATATCACCCAAACCTATGTCTTTCAGGGCGCGGCGGACGGACTCCAGAAGATTTTCGATAAGCGGAACCAGTTTGGCATTCATCGCGGCTGTAGTGGCCCGCTCGATGAAGTTCAAGTGGGAGGTCAACTCATGGCCGCACACCGAATGCAATCCCGTCTCATCAAAAGCAATTTTAGCCACATTGAGTTCGTGCGCGGGATTAACCACGCTACCGAAGCCGCTGACCGCAAACGCTTCACAACCGGCCGCGACAGCCTCACGGGCAAGCTTTTTGATTTCAACCGGATCGAAGCTTTCTGATTCTTCACCCTCCATAGTAATGCAGCCTTTCACTTTTTTCACAAAGTTAAACTGCAAAGTTTCCGTATTTACCATAAAAGGACTCATGATCAGCAACGCAACTTTGCGCCCTTTTTTCTCAACGAAAGCATTGGTCGCCAAGGTCGTACTGACTCCGGCCTGGCTTACTTGCTTTAGTGCCTGAGCCGGAAGTTGTTGCAAAACATTTTCAATGCCCCGCACAAGTTTTTCATGGATTGTCGGGGCCTTGGCAGAGGCAATTACTTTTTCGTTATCAAAATCATAGATTACCGCATCGGTGAATGTCCCCCCGGTATCAATCCCCAAACCGACCCCGGTTCTCTGCACCGTGCGAGCTTGGTCACCTCCTTGCTCATATTTAGCCAGCAACTTATCAACTTTGGAATCGGCACCACTGGTAAAGCCGATCACCGCATTGCCCGGAGCCCGTACAGTTCGGCTATGGGCGGGGACCAGTAAGAGACGGGCATCCTGCCAATGGCCTGAGAGCATAGCCTCCAGCATCGATTCATCCCCTTCCAAAACCTGGTAGTCCCATCCCAAATCGCCGGCCATTGCTTCGGTAAGCTCCTGGCCTGGGGGCGTCCTCTCTTCCTCCTCCGCCGGAAACCGAATGTAGGCCGCGCGTTGATAGTTCCGTTTCCAAGACTCACGGAATGCAGAGATAAATGAAGCGTTCTCCTCGCCATATCGGTCAACCAGCTGGTCATATTCGGATTGAAAAAGTTCTTCCTCCCGCCGGTCCATATAAGAGGATGTCGCGACATCCTTAACTGTCTTGTCATACCAGCCGTGAGTCATATAGCGGGTACCGGGCCTTTCCTTGAACTCGGCCAGATAACGTGAATGCGATCCGAGAAAAATACCGATGCAGTCCTGGGCCCGCGGAATAATCAGCGGCAGACTGCGAGTCTGCAACCCGATTGTGCCCCGGCCGCAGACTCCAAAACCCAGACAGATGCCGCTGAGGCCTTCGACCGAGTCAAGCTCATCAATGACTTCCTGTAGCATATCGCGCAATTTACCCGGATTATTATGTAATTGAGCCGGCAAAAAACGGGTAACAAACTCAACCCCGGAGATCCGGTCAGCCAGTTTCTTTATATTCCATTCCAAGACACCGCAGGCGACAACGGCTATTTTCTGCGGCTCTGTTTGTGATTGTGCTTCTGATGACATATTAGTCCCTCCAGCCCAAGTTTCGCAACTTGGGCTATAAGTCCTTGCGCCGCAAGGACCGGTTTTCGTGTGGAATTACATTGCGATATGAAACATACTTCTATTGCAAATCAACGAGTTATGACACATAATTTTGTTTTAGCCCGAATTTCTGCGAAATTCGGGCTAGACGCCATACGAAAAGGGCATGACGTTTGGTTTTACAGTTTACTAGTAGTCAGCGGCAGGCGAACATTAGTCGGATAGCCGGGGATTTGTTGAGCCACAGCGGCTTTGACGCCGGGGATCAAGATATCCGCATACGGCTTGAACATCTCACAGATTTCTGCCTGCAATTTCTTCGCCGTATCCATATTATTTTCTCTACATGCCCTTTCAATACTTACATAGGGTTCGGGAAATGCATTTGCCAAACCGCTTACAAACCCGCAACCGCCGCGCCGATAATTCTCCACAATCATCTTGTCATTGCCGATAAAATAATGCGGCGTAGCAGACATTAAATTAAGATTGGCGGCAGAATCTTTAAGCCCGTAATGCGGGATTTCCCGCAACAGCTCCGGATCCAGCGGATTCCGAGTATGTTTCGGAAAGTTATAGAGGAGCAACGGCAGATCGGTTGCAGTTGCAAGCCGTTCAAAATACTGTTGCAATCCAGGCTTGGAAATGTTGCCCGGGTAATATGGCGGCAAGGCCACGACAGCGTCAGCCCCGTATTTTTCAGCCCACTTAATTGCTTTCAGAGTCTGGGCAAGACTGTCGCTGCCGACCTGGGACAGGACGACTCCCGGGAAATAGCGGCGGGCCAGCGTTAGAAGCATTTTACGCTCCTCGGGCAACAGCGAAAAGAATTCTCCCGTTGTTCCGTTTACCAGGATACGCTTGACATTGTTTTGCGCCAGGAATTCCAAGTGGGTAATAAAAGCCCGGCGATCGATCATACGATTATCATCAAAAGGTGTAGTTACCGCCACAATCAGACCGGTCAGATCCACGGTCGCAATATGTTTATCCAGTAAATCGTGAAAGTGTTTCAACAGTTCTTGACTGATCGACTCAATTTCCAGATGATAATCATCATGAGAATACAAGTGGATATCCGCCCACCTTTTGCTTTCAGCCCCGAACTTTGTGAACTCGCGAAGGTTACTCTGCAGGAAAGTGGCAATGGCTTTTTCCCGGCTGTAGCCGCGCACTGAAATATCTCTGCAAATACGCGTGTTCAGCTGGGTGGTCCAGTCGGAATCGATAAAAACTGCTAAATCAACGAACTCGCGAAATTCGGAATATGTAGAGATTTCACCATCCAGTATTACAAAACGCCCCGGTTGCACCCGCCGGGTCTCGTTAGCCTCGCCGGTATGACTGTCATAAACCGGTTTTTCGATGCTCTCGTTTTGCTTGAGGGCGGCAAGATGATCGCGAATCAACCCCATCCGGTTGGCATCTGGATGAGCTCCGAAAAGGTTTTTGTGCTGACGGCTTTGGCGCGGGGTTTTATAATCGTCCAGCCGGATAGTCGTAGCATCATGCAGCTTTTCCGCAAGGGCTTGGCTGAAAGTAGACTTCCCAGTCCCGCCGGGACCGCCGACAGCAATCAGAACAGGCCCGGGGTTGCCTTTAAAAATTTCCTGCAGCAGATCAGCTAGGATTGCGTCTGCAGGTTTTCGACTTCGGGCGGAACTTAGATTTGTGACGTGGGTTTTATGATTAGGCATGGCCTGAAACCCTGATAGTATTTGCGAAAACGAAAAGTTATGTCAGGCCTGCCTCTGCGCCCACTCAATCGTAGCTCGATAAACCTTTTGGTTCTGCTCCCGTATTTCGGGCTTAGCCTCAAAAATTTGCTCTAGGACTGATTCGAAAACCCCGGGGGGTAAGCCGGAACAACCGTTGGCGGCCAAGGCAGCCGCCATAGCAGTATTAGCAGCTTTAGCCACGCCATTGCGAGAAGCGATCTCAAATGCGGGAACCGCTACACCGTTTACGGTTGAAGGAATTTCGACATCACCGATTCCGGCATCATAAAAGATAGTTCCGCCTTCGTTAACCGTAGGTGCAAACTTTTCGAAAGAGGGTTGATTCATGGCGATTAAGAGATCACACTGAGAAGCCACAGGTGAACCGATCTCTGTGCCGCTGACCACTACCGAACAATTAGCGGTCCCGCCACGCTGTTCCGGCCCATAACTCGGAAACCAGGTCACATGGCGGCCAGCCTCCAGCCCCGCCCTGGCCAGCAACAGCCCCAAGCTCAGAACCCCTTGGCCGCCAAAACCGGCCACCTTCATGCGGCAGGAAGTGAAAGAGTGGTCATCCTCTACGGCCTTGCTGTTGATTCCCTGCGCCGTAAAGAGTTCATCCAACGCCTGCCGATCAAACTTCCTTTTCGGAATATCAAACGCCACAGCTTCCTCGGTGCGGTCACGCAAGCATCCAAGAGAAAACTCTTTTTCCATATGTTTGCTCACAAATTCCGCGGCCTCCTTCGGCGTCTGTCGCATATTGGTCGGGCAGGATGAAAGGAATTCCACAAAGGCAAAACCCTGCCGGTTTTTCTGAACGGTTAAGGCTTTCCTTACGGCCTGACGCGCCTTGCTGATATGCTTACTATCCGCCAATGAACAACGTTCGATATAAACCGGCGCGGGCAATTCATTCAATATCTCGCAAGCATGCAGGGGGTATCCATCATTCTCAATCATGCGTCCAAATGGCGACGTGGCGGTTTTCTGCCCTACCAAAGTAGTAGGCGCCATCTGCCCGCCGGTCATACCGTACATGGAGTTGTTAACAAAGAAAATAACCATATTTTCGCCTCTGTTGGCGGCGTGAATGGCTTCAAGAAAGCCGATAGAACAGAGGTCTCCGTCGCCCTGATAAGAAATCACAATTGATTCGGGACACCCTCGTTGAATAGCGGTTCCCACCGCCGGAGCGCGCCCGTGAGCCACCTGCACATTGCCACAATCCAAGTAGTAATAAGCGAAAACGGCACATCCAACTGGACTCAAGGCAACCGTTCGATCCTGGATCTGCAAGTCATTCATGGCTTCGCCGATGAGCTTATGCAAAACACCGTGATCACAACCGGGACAGTAATGAGTTGATTTTCGGGCAGTCCCCCCCTTGCGGTCGAAGCTATTATAAAGCCCCCGGGATTGCAGAATATCGCTTTTCATATTCTCATTGTTCATGCCAGAATTTCTTTTACCTTGTCGATGGTTTCTTCTACGCTTATTAGATTTCCCCCATACCGGCTCAATAGATGCACAGGGTTGTGGCATTCGGTTTTCAGGCGGATATCATCCCGAAACTGCCCGTTGCTCATCTCCACAACCAAGAACTGGCGGTCAGAGCTTTGTGCTAATTCCTGCAACTGCCGGTCGGGAAACGGAAAGAGTGATTTAGGGCGGAACAATCCGACCGGAATGCCCTCTGCCCGCAAAGCATCGACAGCAGAATGAGCGATACGGCTTGAACTGCCGTAAGCGGCAATAATCAGTTCCGCATCATCCGTAAGGTAATTCTCGGCGGCATCACCGCCCTCCTCCTGCTGCATACGCGCGTACTTGGCTTCGAGCTTGCAATTGTGTTCTTCAAGTTCATCAAAATCCAACAGGATTGAGGTGACAACATTTTCACGCGTCGCGGCGGTCCCGGAAACCGCCCACGGTACTGATGAGATATCCGGCGGAGTTATAGCTTTTTCCGGGAGTTTGAGAGGCTCCATCATCTGTCCGAGAACAGCGTCGGCCATAACAACGGCTGGATTACGATATTTGAAGGCCAGATCGAAAGCCTGATAAGTAAAATCACACATCTCCTGAACAGAGGCCGGAGCGAGCACGATATTATGGTAATTGCCATGCCCCCCTCCTTTCACCATCTGGTTATAATCCGACTGCTCAGGTCCGATATTACCCAAGCCGGGACCAGCCCGCACAATATCCACGACCACACAGGGCAGTTCCGCGCCAGCCAGATAAGAGAATCCTTCCTGCATGAGACTGATACCCGGACCCGATGAACCGGTCATTGCCCGCCGGCCAGCGGCGGCTGCACCGTACAGCATATTTATGGAAGCAGTCTCCGATTCGGCCTGCAGAAACACCCGCCCCAGCTGCGGAAAGGCAGACGAGGCCTCATGAGTGATCTCGCTGGCTGGCGTAATCGGATAACCGAAAAAACATTCACACCCTGCATATAAAGCGCCAATGACACATGCTGAATTGCCCTTGGCGAGTTGGGTTCTTGTCACAATTCGTTATTCCTTCAACTTTTCTTCTTATGCACGCATAACGCATAAGGTTCAGGGCATGAATAAAAACAGAGACCACAACCAGTGCAACCATCACCTGTATAAACTGCGTAATGATAGCCGCTGTCGTTAAAGTCCTCGCTCATTTGCAGTACCTGTTTTGGACAGGTAGCTACACACCTTCCGCATCCCTTACATTCCGGACAATGAATTTCAGGATACGGCGCCTGAGGTACTGCCACCTCTTTCTCTGCTTTTTTCTGCACCATTATTTGCCGTTCTCCAAGCGCAAGGGGACAAAAAACTTATTCCCTTGTCTTTCCACATACAGCACGGCAATATTGCCTTTTACTGACTCTAAGGTCTGCCACACATCCTGCACCGTTTTCACTTCTTCTTTGTTGACTTCATGGATTATATCGCCGCGCTGCAGATGGGCCGCATCCGCTTTACTGCCACTAGCCACGCGGGCCACGACCACGCCGCGCTCTGTATTCTGCAGGTCCATCCCTAATTGAGCACGAACATCTTCCCGGCTTTCCGCTTCACCCTGGGCGGCAGCCTTGGGCTCTCTTTCTCGAGCAGTAACATTTACTGTTTTCTTATTGCCGTCCCGTATTAGAGTGATGGGTATTTCTTCTCCCGGCCCGTATTTCAGGATAGCGAACTGCAAGTCATGAGGGGAATCAACCTGCTTCTTGCCCACTTTTACTATGATATCTCCGGCTTCAACTCCAGCTTTTTGAGCCGGATCATCTTGCATAACATCACTGACCAACACGCCATTTTCGACCCCAAACTGGTCTTTCAGGTCTTGGGTGAGAGGCTGCATGGCAATCCCGATCCACGGTCGGCTGACTGAACCATACTCAATAATGTCATCGACGACTTGTTTAGCCAGGTTACTGGCAATCGCAAAGCCCAGGCCGACGTTCCCGCGCGACATACCGCCGCCGGTCACAATAAAATCATTGACTCCAACGACTCGCCCATGCAAGTCCAGCAAGGGCCCGCCACTGTTGCCGGGGTTGATGGAAGCATCGGTTTGGATATAATTTTCATAGGTACATAGACCACATCGAAACCGAGCCTTTCCAGGGAGGCTTTTACTTCCTTCGCTTCCTGCCAGGGCCGGAACAGTTTCGGAAAATGCCGGTACGCGCTGTTGCCGATGACAAGGGCCGTTTTATTCTCGGAAAAAGCGATAGTCGATAATAAAAGAAAGACAATAATATCCAAACATAGCTTTCTCGGCATAAAATTACTCCTTCTTCGGTATCTTCTTAGGTACAGCTCATGCAGATTCAGAGGAATTCTTCATTCATTATT
>JAWOEV010000203.1:0-9970 GCA_046482565.1 Lentisphaeria bacterium
TCAATCAGAATACTGCCAGTCAGAAAGATAGCCAGGAAGCGGGCGGGAAACCCCGTCACCAGTGGGATAAGTGCATTGCGCAGTATATGCCGAAAAAGAACCCGTGATTCCGAGAGACCTTTGGCATGCGCGGTTATCACATACTGTTTTCGAACTTCCTCAAGCACAGAATTTTTGGCCAGAATTGTCAGCACCGCAAAGCTTCCGATACTCAGACAGAATACGGGAGCGGCAATATGATGGAGGTAATCCCATATTTTACGCCACATACTCCAATCTTCATAGCCGTAAACCCCCGAGGAAGTCAACCCGGAAATCGGGATTAAGTGCGCCAGCGCCGCATCCCCCGGACCGAAAAGAACAATCAGCAGGACGGCCAGAACAAAGCCGGGTATGCTGTACCCCAGCAGAATCAGGACACTGGTGACGGTATCAAACTTACTACCCTCCCGCACCGCTTTCATTATCCCCAGAACGATACAGGCGGGATAGGTAAGAATAAAACTCCAGAATCCGAGCGATACGGATACCGGCAGTTTATCAAGAATGAGATTCAGGACATTCCGGTTCTGATAAAATGAATCGCCGAACTTGAAAAGCAGCATGCCGTCCCAGTTATCCCAGTCCAGGACAGCTTCACGGAAGGATTGCCCCGGGGAAGGTGAAAACCAGATAAAAGTTCGCAGGTAACGCTCATACCAGGGACGGTCAAGGTGATAGACCTTTTTAAGCTGGGCGTAATCTTCCGGTGCCAGCCCGTACTTTCGAGCTTCAGTTGCCGCACCGGTGACAGCCCCCCCCTGGATTTCAGCGCCGCCGGATCGGTCGCCCCCTTCGAGCATCTGCTTGATCTGGTCCAGCGGCCCGCCGGGAACGAATTGGATAATAATGAAGGTTATGGTTAGAATCCCGAAAACGGTCGGGATCATTAGCAATAAGCGTCTTAATATATAACCAGTCAAAAGCAAAGACTCCTTAGCCTGACCGTCCGCGAAAAGGTATCAGGCCCATGCTCGTGGCTATTTCGGATGAGAGTTTGTCTTTTCGGCGGAATGCGGTAGCCGTACGCTAACGGGTTCCGCCGAGAGTACTAAAGATCGCCGAAAGAGACACGAACCCTTCGGGTTGGGGCGGCAGCAGCCCCTCTCGGGTTTTCGCGCTGTAAAGCATTACCCCGGAGGGTATTACATTACAGCGCAAAAGCCCGAGAGGAACCACTGGCGCTCCCAGCATGGACCTGAGACCTTTTCGCGGACGGTCTAGCCTGACGCCATGCGAAAAGGGTTTTGCCACCGCCGGGCTTGTCCCAGTCAAGCAATGTTTGGGCTTTTACAGCACAATCGATGGCCAATACCCCCCGCTTGGCGGGGGAGGTGCTTCCAGCAGCACAAAACCTAAACATAGCTCCACCGGGACAAGCCCGGCGGTGGCTTTTCAAACTGACAAAACCCGCAAATACCTTTTCGCGAAGGGCTACTTACGCCCGGTGGCGAAGACCAGCATTAGCGTATCATAAACCTTGAAACTACCGACCATATCAAACCCCCCTTGGTACCGACTGTTCACTTCGGCCACGAAATCTCCATCGCCCATTTCTTCACCCTCGACAAACCGGTAAGTTTCCGCCGCCTGCCCTTCACTTACGGGAAGTAGCATAAAATATACACGGTCCTCGATCTTACATATACCTCGCACCCAATAGTGCAGATGCCGCTTTGTACAGGCTTCATTAAGCGAGTCAAGGACGTTATCGGTATCGACCGCAATTTCGTCAATCGTGAAAGATACAATCCGTTGTTCCATTAGTCGTAATACTCCTCTTGGCCGTGTTTAGGCGTGCGAAGATGCTCAGCCTGAGCATGCACGTCTTCCTGATCCAGGAAAACGCGCGGTGACATTTCAATTGTACAATCCAGACCGTCGTTCGGGCGGCGCGGAACGCTGATGTCGGCATCCTCCAACCAGCGGGCTGCCCGCTCCTGCATCATCTTACGGCAACTTTCGGCAGAATCAACTCCGGCGGCATTTTTGACCGGCGCAAACTGTTCCTCGCGCTGCGCCTCAAAAATCACCACTTCGTCCGCGAGCGGCAAAGCATCGAAGATAAACATTTCCAGCTTGACCGCATTAGGTTCAGTGGGTTTAATCGGCTGCCCCTGCGCATCAATATGCGGTACCTTTTTATCCGCCCGATGAACCGGCAACCCGGCGTCGTGCCCGCTGGTAAGTGCTTCAATAAACTCCCGCCGGAAAATGTGAATAGCAGGGCTACCAGCCCTGAAACGCAAGCGCCCGGCCGCGTCTTGAGCACGCGCCAGGTCATCCGGCATATCGCTGTACTCAACGATCAAGACTTTATCGTCAGTTACGCAGAAATTTCCGAGTTTTTCATAGGGGCCGGTCTTGGTCAGAGAACGACAGGATACATCCGCATTATCCAGCTGGTGCAACCCCAGAAAACGGCGGTCGAGAGGCTGAACCAGAGGATTATCAACCTGCCAGTAGCTGAGATGCTCAATCCCCCGCCGTTTCATATCCTCAAGCGCCCCGCTCTTTTTCAGCGCCTTGAGACTGCCGCCGTGCCCGTCGGGTGAAAGAGCAAGACTATCCTTGTCGGCCAGTAGCAATTTGCCGTCATAACCGATCGCTGGCAAGGTCCCCTGCTGAAGAAAAAATAGATTGTCCGAGTTTAACCCGAAGAATTCATTCTTCGCAAAGAATTCCCGTGTAGGCTCGTCGTTAATCGGACTGGTCATGATATACCAAGGAATGACGGTCTCGTATTTCTCCTGGGCCCGCAAAATCATTTCCGCAAAAAGCTGAAACAGACTCTTGCCGGTTATCGGCGCAATCGGGTAAGTGCCCTTGGGGCCGTCATACCCCAAGCGCGTGCCTTGCCCCCCAGCCACAGTAAAACCGCCGACTTTTCCGGACCGTAGTAACTCAAGCGCCTCTTTTTCCGCTTCCTCATACTTTTGCCGGTTTTCGTCTGAGTGCGGATGCACTGGGTAATACTCGGCCGGTTCAAGATCCGAAGGCAACTCTTGCTCCGGCTCCTGAAGCACGTACTGCTCTATCCAGGCATCAAGCTGCTCCCAGTCAAGCGCCTGTAATTGGCCCGCCAGTTGCCGTTTTTGACTGTCAGAAAGCTCAGACCAGAAGTTAAGAAGGTGGGCCTGCCCATGGGCTTCAAGCGTTTCTTTAAGGTCCTCGTATAGCGGTACGGCTGTTGAACCCATTTTATATTTTTCTCCCGTTAAATTTATGTTAAATTGTTGTAATTGTGCGAGTTCCTAGACACTTACACATATTTCCACACAATGTTTGTTCATAACTTATCAAAAAACATCTCATTTGCCCGAAAGACCTCGGCTCAAGACTAGGCATAGACTTATATTAACCTGACAGTAAGCACCTTATAACTCATGTCGCCAATCTGAATCTATTTTTAGGACCTGTTAATAACTTGTTCACAAGTTCGCCTTTTGTACCCTTTCACCGAGCCCCTAAAAGTCAATAACCCGTTATTTTTGAGTTAATTAGAAATATGTTGGCAAATCATTAAACAGAAACTTTCCAGTGCCAGCCGTTCATCAATATTACCGGCAAAATCGCGGCCGAGTTCTTCGGTATAAAAAACGTTTTGTTCGGCTTCCGCAGGTTTCATTTTTCGCGCGGTGGCGTTTTCGAATTTCGCCTTTTCAAACACCTCTGGATTGGGAATGTAAGTTTCCGGAGCCCCGTGTGCAAGTAGGCTCTGTTGCATAAACCAGACCTGGATGGCCTCTACGACCTCCTGTCGCAAGCGCAGATACTCGGCGCTCACCCGTGCTTCCTGCACTTTGTCGAGCCGTTTCTGCAGCTGATTATCCTGTTCCACTTCCGCGGCTACCCCCTCGGCCAAGCCGTCATCAATATTCTGCGCGGCAATTTCCTGCAAGGTGGCGAAATGCCGCCGCAATTGCTGAGCGCAAGCCAAAGCAACATCACTGCCCGCCCCTCGACGCATTTTCGCCAGCACCGGGAAAACTCCTTCAACCGCCGCTGAATCGTACTGCTTACGGTTGGTTCGCACGGAAATCATCTGGCACCGGGACCGGATGGTGGGCAGCAAACTCCGCGGCTGGGTAGTCAAAAGGATCAGGACCACATTGCGGGGCGGTTCTTCCAATGTCTTAAGAAAAGCATTCTGCGCCTGCACGACCAGACGATCAGCTTCGGCGATCATGCCTACTTTTGTTTGGCCCTTTGCCGTAACCATCTGAATGGAATGTTCAAAATCTCTAACCTCATCAACCAGTATCCGGCGCGACTTTGATTGCGGACGTAACTCAAAGAATTCCGGGCACATACCTTTGTCCAGCTGCTTACAAACCTTACACGCACCACAGGCATCTCCTTGAGAAGTGGGGTTGCGGCAGGCGCATACTTGCGCCCAGCGCTTCCCAAAGGCTTCCAGTAATTTCGGGTCATCTCCCACAAGACAATAGGCGTGTCCGAGTCGATTACTAAGCCGGGCATTACATAATTTTTTCCAAACCTCTGGAAACATCTGTTCAGGAAGTGAGGACATTTTGAACCTCCTCCATAACTCGGTCGTGGACTTCCTCTTCAGTCCCGGCGGCAGACACAACCCGCAGGCGCTCTGGTTCCCGCGCAGCAAGCGCCAAAAAGCCGCGTTCAATCTTCTGATGAAATGATTTCGCTTCTTCTTCGAAGCGGTCCGTTTTTCCTGTCCCCGCGGCTCTGACCGAGGCCCGGGAAAGCCCTTGGTCCAAATCCAGATCCAGCAACAGCGTCAGACGCGGCCAGTAATCACCGACGGTTTGCGCATGCAATTTCTGTATAAAATCAGCGTCTATACCTCGTCCATACCCTTGATAAACGGTGGTCGAGTCGGCAAAGCGGTCACAGATAACGATTTTATTCTCAGCCAAAGCCGGTTTTATAACTTCCTGCACTAACTGTGCCCGGCTGGCCGCCATCAGCAAAAGCTCGGCAATATCAGTGGCCGGCGGTCCGTCGTACCGATGCTTCACCAAGCGTCGAAGTTCTTCGCCCAAAACCGTCCCCCCGGGTTCGCGCGTTTCACAAACTTCATATCCTGCGGAGCGCAAAGTGGTCGCCAAGCGCTGGGCCTGGGTGGTTTTACCGGTGCCTTCCGTTCCTTCGAAAGATATAAAGATGCCGCCGGCCGGTTGTGGTTTATCGGAGTTTTGCATTAGCAATTCAGGCTTCCAACTTCTATAATGTTCAGTGTAACAAACTATCTTCTGATTAAGTCGCCAATTTAATACGGTTGCCGGTAAAATCCAAAAGCTTCAATCATGACAGCACGCTCGACAGACCAAATTCGCCGAAAAGTTGCCGCCACCATAGCGGAACATGCCCTGCTGAATAACCTGAAGCGCCTGTATATCGGTTTCAGCGGCGGCCCGGACAGCACCGCTTTACTGTTGCTTATGCAGGGATTCCCCTTAGGGTTGGAAGCGGTCCATCTGAATCACGGTATCAGAAAAAAGGAAGCTGATCTTGACGCCGCCTGGTGCCACAATTTCTGCCAAACCCGCGGCATAAAATTTTCCGTCCACAACCTGGATGTACCAAAGCAACGCCGCCCCGGTGAAAACCTGGAAGCAGCCGCCCGCCGCTGCCGGCTGGATTTCTGGGAGAGTTACGCCGGTTCGGCAGTACCGCAGACGGATAACGCTGAAATCTCCGCGGTCGCCCTCGGCCATCATGCAGATGACGCTCTGGAAGATCTATTTCTGCGGCTGGGGCGCGGTAGCAATGCGTCCGGATTGACCGCCCTCAGACCGCGACGCCGCATCCGTAACACTACTTTTATCCGGCCGTTGCTTGGTTTAACCCGGAATGATATACAAGCTTTCCTGAACTCAGAGGGAGTCAACGACTGGCGTATCGATCACACCAACCGGGATCTGCATTTCCGGCGCAATGCAATCCGCCACAAATTGATCCCTGTACTGCAGGAAATTTGGGGTACTGAGGCTGGCTTTTACCAAGCCCTCAAAGCCCTGCGGGAAGATGCTGAATACCTGGAACAGGAACTGGAGAACTGGAGGACCGCAGACTTGACCCCCAAATATTTTCGGGAGATCCCCCCGGCTTTGCAGCATCGGGTATTTCGCAGATGGCTCTCAGAACAACTGGGCACCGATTACGTCCCGCGCCACCCGGCGCTGACCAGGTTGCGATCAGCGGTATGCCCCCCGATTAAAGAGATCAGGCAGGTCCCGTTGGGCTCCGATGTGACCCTTGAAGTTGACAGAGATACTATCCGCATTAAGCCCCCCGCCGCGCACTTTGAAATTAGGCATTGGAATTGGCGGGATGAACCGGAGCTGGCCCTGCCGGAATTTGATATGGTGTTAAAGGCAAAATTGGCACCTGCTCCGAGCCCGGAACTGCTCCGGCAAACAAGTCCGAACTGTGAGTATTTCAAGCCCGACTCCATTACTGAAACTCTCGAAATACGCCCGCCGCGCCCCGGCGACCGGCTGATTCCGTTCGGTCATAAATCCGCAACAAAATTGAAAGACATTTTCAATGCCGCCGGGATTCCACCGTTAAAGCGTTCCCGCTATCCGCTACTTATGGCCAACCAAGAACCGCTGTGGCTGATCGGTGTCCGGCGAAGCACTGCCGCGCTTCCGGAACCGATTTCAAATACCCGCAGAACAAGCGAACCGGCCTTGTGCCTTTATATTACCATGGAATCTGACCCTAGGCGGAAAGGGGTGGCGACGTGAATCTGTGCGCATCCCGCTCGCGAATGGGATGTCGTGCCTTCTCCGATTCTTTGCAAAAAAAGTCATCGTTCGACGAGAGCGGGCAACATAATCGTCCAGTCCGCCAGCTGGCGGATCGACGTTCTCGTTGGCCGAAAAAATAGTTGAAAAAATAGGGTCTATAGCAAAACCTGCGGGTAAATGACGATTATTCTTGCCGACCAACGAATGAAGAATAACTCTCGCTAAGTCGCCAAGATCGCAAAGAATGAAGGCTCCGTTTTAAGTACTATGTGCTTCCAAGCCCGTAGCTGTTTATAAAATCAACTTGGAACGGACTGGAAAGTCCGTCTTACGTACTACGGGCTTTGTAGCCCGTAGATGCCTTCTTACTGTACGGACTGGAAAGTCCGTACTACATTACACCGAAAGCCTTGGAAACAGCCTCATTTCATCAGCTGGGAGAATTGCCGGAACCGCAATTTACCCACAGATTCTACTGACGAGACAAAATAAATAACCAAAAAGGAAAGAAAACCATGCCCGAAACCCGCAAGTTTGTACTGAATGACAATGAAATTCCGCGCCAGTGGTATAACATTCAGGCGGACATGCCCAACCCGGTGGCACCACCCCTGAATCCGGCGACACAAAAGCCAGCGACACCGGAAGATCTCGCACCGATTTTCCCGATGAATCTGGTCGAACAGGAGATGAGTACCGAACGCTGGATTGATATCCCCGAAGAAGTTTTGGAAAAACTGTTGATCTGGCGCCCCGCCCCCCTTTATCGGGCCCGTGAATTTGAAAAAGCCCTGGGGACACCGGCCAAAATTTACTACAAAAACGAGGGCGTCTCGCCACCGGGAAGCCACAAGCCGAACTCGGCTATTGCCCAGGCCTATTACAACAAAGCATTCGGGATCGAAAAACTGACCACCGAAACCGGGGCCGGACAATGGGGAAGCGCCCTGGCTTTCGCCTGTCAACAGTTCGGTATTGATCTTAAGGTGTTCATGGTCCGTATCAGTTTCGAACAAAAGCCGTTCCGTAAACTCATGATGCAGACCTGGGGTGCGGACTGTGTCCCCAGTCCGAGTGAAGAAACCGAAACCGGGCGCCGCATTCTAAAACAAATGCCGGATACATCCGGAAGCCTGGGGATGGCGATCAGCGAAGCCATCGAAGAAGCGGTGCAAGACGATAAAACCCGCTATTCACTCGGCAGTGTCCTGAATTTTGTATGCCTGCACCAAACCGTAATCGGCCTCGAAGCGCAAAAACAGATGGAAATGGCCGGCGACAAACCGGACGTGGTTGTCGGCTGTGTCGGTGGCGGCTCCAATTTTGCCGGCCTGGCATTCCCATATGTGCGCGATAAAATAAACGGCGATAACGTCAGAATCCTGGCCACTGAACCCACCGCCTGCCCCACACTCACCAAAGCGCCTTTCGTCTATGACTTCGGTGACACCGCCCGCAGTACGCCGCTTATGGCCATGCATTCCCTGGGGCATGACTTCGTGCCGCCCCCCATGCATGCCGGCGGCTTGCGTTATCACGGCATGGCCCCACTCGTCAGCCGCTTGACTCGGGACGAACTGATCGAAGCGCGCTCGTATCATCAGCTGGACTGTTACGCCGCGGCAGTGCTGTGGGCCCGGACAGAAGGTTTTATTCCCGCTCCGGAAACCTCCCACGCCCTCGCCGGAGCTGTCGAGGAAGCCAAGCGCGCCAAAGAAGAAGGCAAAGAAAAAACTATCCTCATCGGCTGGTCGGGCCATGGACTTATGGACCTGACAGGCTACGACGCCTACCTCTCGGGAAAACTGTCGAACTATGAGTACCCGGATGAGGATATTACCGCATCAATCAAAGCCCTGAAAGACCTGCCGAAGCCGCCGCGGTAAGGAAAGTTGAGTTTATACCTTTCCCGCCGGGACACCGGCATCAGCCGCGGAAACCTAGATGATAATCACTATGGGTGTGGTTGGCCGTATTCGTCTATGACATAGTCGTCGGGGATGACCCCCACACCATTCACACTTTTTGAAGGTATCGTGTGCGGTCCTGGCCACCAATACTTTTTGATACCATACTTATAGCGACGCACGCTGCCATCGGTACCCAAAAAGTTAGCCGTAGTTGAACTAATTGTATACCAATCACCATCGATTTGCTGATTGGCATTTGGATGGTTCCAATGGTAAGGGTCCTGATGGTGGGCCTCTGGCCCTCCCCAGGGGTAACCCGGATACGGGTGGTTGGTGTCACGCCCCCCCCAGTAGTCCACAGCCAGCAACGAAAACCTGTAAAATTTCCCATCCCTCCCTCTGCCACTATTATGATATTCCCATGTCGGCCCTACGCGCTCCATCACACTGCCCCTTCTGCCGGAAGTCTCTTTTTTCAGCCATTTATCATTCACTTTTTCCCAATTACTTATATCACTACCTCGAGGTGTAAAACCAGGATTACCATATTGTATTAATTTTTTCCCGTTGCCGCTATTACCGATTGAACCCCAGTTAGATGTTACTACGAGATTGAACATAAGCGCATAAGATGACCTTGAAGTATACTTAACTGTACCCCCCCCCCCCCCCCGTCGGTGGTGGTCCCCGGTTTCGGTGCCAGCGGACAGGACATAACTCTGGAAATTTCAAAATCAGGATCGGAAGCACCACCGAAATAGGGATCCCACACAGGCACGATACGCCATCCCGAACGTGATGTCTGAGCACGGTAACGGTAGGGCTCCGTTCGCAATAAACCGTTTCTGGGATAGCGCATATCATTGTCGTCGGCATACGAATTAGCCGCCGCGCCAATTTGCTTAAGGTTGTTCGCGCACGCCATTTCCTTAGCCCGGAACCTTGCCCGGTTCAAAGCCGGCATCAGCATCGCCGCCAGAATCGCGACTACGGCAATAACCACAAGCAGTTCAACCAGCGTAAATCTTTTCCTGTCTGATCTTCTCTGCATATTTACTTACTCCGTTTTTTTCTAATGCTTAAGACACCGCAAAACCCGGCCCGGTTCCGTCAACAATATCAACATCTATTTCCTGCACCAATACACTGCCATCCCATAATGCTTGGGAAGGGATCAACCTTGTGGTGTTTTCGATCTCGATAGCGATCCCGATTTCGATTGCGATGCAACCACAGCATCCCATGGACGGCCTTAACATAATTACTATATATGGTCGTTTATTT
>JAWOEV010000246.1:0-3918 GCA_046482565.1 Lentisphaeria bacterium
GGTCTGGAGACGGCGCAAAGCGAGGGGATCAAGACCTCTTGGCAGCGAAGCACACTGCTGGTCCTTGCCATCACCTTACACAATATTCCTGAAGGTCTGGCAGTCGGCGTGGCTTTCGGGGCTGTGGCAGCCAATCTTTCTTCTGCTACGATTGGCGGTGCTATAGCGCTGGCAATCGGAATCGGACTCCAGAATTTTCCCGAAGGGGCGGCGGTTTCATTGCCGTTGAGGAGAGAAGGAATGGGGCGTACAAAGAGCTTCCTGATGGGGCAGGCGTCCGGCATCGTCGAACCGATTGCGGGGGTACTTGGGGCTGCATTTGTCCTGCATATGCAGAGCATTCTCCCCTATGCCCTTTGTTTTGCTGCCGGCGCAATGATTTTTGTCGTCGTGGAAGAACTGGTCCCGGAATCTCAGCGCAACGTGGCAAACATTGACATGGTGACCATGGCAACCATGACGGGCTTTGCGGTGATGATGATACTCGATGTGGCACTGGGATAACGAAGCTGACAGTAAATGAAGACAGGAAGCGCCAACATAACAAGATATGCAAGGATGCGCAGGCACAAGATGTCTGAAAAAAATGCTCTCCGGCGCACACAGCAAGAAAGGAAATCGGATCATGAGTGGCCGTCGTGGGATTCGCTGCGGGCAGCCATGGAAGGCAGTTCTTTTTATACGTTGCCGGCGGTGCTTCGCTGGTTGACAGCCAGCATCGGATATCACCATGTTCATCATCTGAGCCCGCGAATTCCGAACTATCGGCTCAAGCAGTGCTGTGATTCCGTGCCGGAGCGTAAAGACAAGCCACCACTCACTATCCGGAAAAGTCTATCGGGAATTCATCTGAAACTATGGGACGAAGAGCGAAAACAATTGATCGGTTTCCCCTGAATTGCGGCAGGTTCATTTTATGGCGGACCGGGAAGGCCGAACCAAGTTCTTCCGGCCGACAGCGAATCGCTGCGGCTGAAGAGCCCGTTACGAGGTGCAAAGGAAAATGAGATGAACGCTATGGTATCATTGGACCGCGTCAGGTTTCTGGTCAATCAACTTCGCGAGCGGCTTTGGGTGAGGCCATTGACGATTTGTCTGATATCGATTGGCGCGGTTTTTGTCGCGGAACTCGTTGATGGAACAAATTTGGGGCAATTCGTGCCGGGGATCACACTGGAGTCAATCGAGGCGCTGTTGTCCATCATGGCCGCCAGCATGCTGGTTATTGCCACATTTTCGGTGGCATCGATGGTTTCAGCCTACGCCGCGGCAAGCCGCACGGCGACGCCACGGGCATTCAGTCTGGTTATCGCAGACGATGCATCCCAGAACGCCCTTTCGGCTTTTGTCGGTGCATTCATTTTCTCCGTTGTGGCGCTCACGGCGGTTAAGAACGGCTATTTCGGAACGGCGGGCCTCTTTGTCCTCTTCGTTTTGACCGTGATCGTATTCAGCATGGTTATTCTTACGTTCGTCCGCTGGGTCGATGGCATCGCCCGCCTTGGACGATTGGAATCAACGATGGACAAGGTGGAAAAGGCAACTGGCCAAGCTTTGAAGCGCCGACGGGAGGCACCAACCCTTCATGCGGCTGTTGCCCGGACCCAGCCGGACGGACAACCGGTGTTTACGGCGACTGTCGGCTACGTCCAACACGTCGATATCCAGGCGCTCCAAACGTGGGCGGAGAAAGCCAAAGTGCGGGTGGTCGTAGCTGCTCTGCCGGGCACCTTCGCCACGCCAGGCCGGCCATTGGCTTACGTGAGCACTTGTGGCGGCGACACGGACGCCCCTGACTGCAAAGGTGTCGTCGATTCGTTTCAGATCGGTACCGAACGTCGTTTCGACGACGACCCAAGATTTGGCTTGGTTGTGCTCTCTGAGATTGCCGGGCGGGCATTGTCGCCCGCAGTCAATGATCCCGGCACTGCGATCGACGTCGTGGGAAGGCTGGTACGGCTCTTTTACCTGTGGTGTGAACCCGGAACGGCTCGGGATGAAAAACGGCCGATGTATGAGCGCGTGGCAGTGCCCGAGATCTCGGTTCGGGATATGTTCGATGATGCTTTTACGGCGATTGCCCGTGACGGTGCCGGTAAAGTCGAGGTTACAGTTAGATTACAGAAGGCGTTGTGCGTGCTGGCGTCGATTGGCGATGAAAAAATGCGAGAGGCTGCCAACTACTACAAGGGGTTATCACTGGAGCGTTCCAGAGTTGCCCTGGATGTACCAGATGACCTGGCGGCTGTTCGCGAAGCGGCCAGCTTCAATGCAGAAGATCCGCACGCTTCGTTATTGGAGTAAGTCTGTGAACACTTGGTTCGAAAAAAATTGCACATAACAAATCATGTCAGCGGACGCGTTCCCAGCGCTGCTGCCGTCTGCGTTGCCGTTGTAAGGCTCAAGATGGAACAAGCTGTGCATAAGCGCGGAAACGAAACCACGGCGTGGAACAACGGGGAGTAGGGGTATGCAGCCCGAAGGCGTTTCATCATCGGCCCCTGAAAAGGCCGCCCGGTATGTCCTGGCATTTGACCTGGGCAGCGGCAGCATCAAGGCAGCGGTGGTTTCCAATGCCGGCATTGTTGTTTCCGTTGCAACCGAACCCGTTAAGACGCATTTGCTTCCGAACGGCGGTGCGGAACAGGACCCTGAAAGCTGGTGGCAGAGCGCCCTTGGCACCGGCCGTGCGGCAATCAAGCAATCCGGCGTGCCCATGGAGCGGATCGTCGCGGTCTGCTGCGATTCCCAATGGTCGCTGGCGGTGCCGGTGGACGACGCCTGCCGGCCGGTAATGAATGCGGTTCATTGGCTGGATACACGGGGCGGGCGGTATAACCGCGAGTTGATCGGCGGGTTCCCGAGCATTAAGGGGTACAGCCTTTTTAAAATTCCCGCGTGGATCCGGTTGACGGGCTTGGTCCCCTCCCTTTCCGGGGTGGACTCCCTGGGGCATGTGCTGTTTATGAAAAATGAGCTGCCCGATGTGTATCAAAAGACGTACAAATTCCTTGAACCCATGGATTTTCTGACTTCCCGGATGGCAGGCAAAATCTGCGCCACCCAGAAAACCATGGCGCCGTTTATGATCACGGACAACCGGCAGTGGGGCACGCGCCAATACTGCCAAAAACTTCTGGATAAAAGCGGGCTGGACCATGCAAAATTCCCTACGCTTATCGCAAACAACGGGGTGGTGGGGCCGCTGGCGCCGGACGTGGCCGAGACGTTGGGGCTGATGCCTGAAACCACAGTCGTGGCCGGCATTGCCGACTCCAATGCATCTTTGATCGGCTCCGGGGCGGTCCGTGATTTTGACGCCATTATATATATCGGCACCTCGCAATACCTGACATTTCATGTCCCCTACAAGAAAACCAACCTCTTGCATATGATGACCGCACTGCCGAGCCCCTTTCCGTCGCGCTATTACCTGCTAGGCGAGCAGGGCGTCGGCGGCAGGTGCCTGGAATTTTTTATCAAAGAGATGATGGTGTCAGATGATTTGCCGGAAAACGGCTCCCTGCCGGCGGATGCCTATGACCGCTTTAACCGGATGGCCCAAAACGCACCGGCAGGCAGCGGCGGCGTTATTTTTCTTCCCTGGCTAAACGGGTCCATCGTACCGGATGAAGACGCTTTTGTGCGCGGCGGTTTTATGAATATTTCCCTGAATACCCGCCGGCATCACATGGCCCGGGCCGTCATGGAGGGGCTTGCTTTTAACAACCGATGGACCTGCGGATGCGCGGAAAAGTATATCGGGAAATCCATTGACAGTTTCCGGTTTTCCGGCGGCGGTGCATTGTCTGCGCTGTGGGCCCAGATCCACGCGGATGTTCTCAACGTACCGATTCATCAGGTGGAAGACCCGGTCAATGCAACCGTTCGCGGGTGTGCACTGCTGGCATTGACCGC
>JAWOEV010000129.1:0-2821 GCA_046482565.1 Lentisphaeria bacterium
TTACAACTCGAAACCCCGAGAAGGGTTGCCGCCGCCCCAACCCGAAGGGCTCGTGTCTCTTTCGGCGATCTTTCGTCTTTTCGGCGGAAACCGTTAGCTTACGGCTAGCGCATTCCGCCGAAAAGACAAAATCTCATCCGAAATAGGCACGAGCATGGGCGCGATACCTTTTCGCATGGCGTCTAGCCCAAGTTGCGCAACTTGGGCGATCAGCCTTGTTGCTTTTCCATCAGTTTTATCACGGTTTCAGGATTCATTAAATACGGGCGGCGCTTGACATTTATATCCCGTTCAAATAACTTGTTCTACGTACAACTTATGTTATGTGAGCAGGCTTGGCAATCGCCATGTCAATTTGTATAGGAACTTTTTATGTATAAAGAATTCGGTTACGTTCGAGTGGGTACAGCCGTACCTTATGTAGTTGTGGGCGCGGTCACGCAGAACGTCAAAAACATGCTGGCCCTGAGCAACTTGCTTGAACCTGACAAATGTGATGTCGTGCTCTTCCCTGAACTGTCGCTGACCGCCTATACCTGCGCCGACCTGTTCGAACAGGATACGCTTTTGGACGCCGCCCTGGAAGGCTTGCAGGAATTTGTTGACAAAACTGCGGGATCACAGACCGTTTATATCATCGGCGCCCCCTTGCGCAGCGACGCCCAGAGCTTTAATTGTGCCGTTGTCATTCAAAGCGGTAAAATCCTGGGAGCTGTTCCCAAAACAGTAATCCCCAACTACCGGGAGTTTTACGAAAAGCGCTGGTTTACCTCAGCCCGTGACGCCCACCGTCGGGAAATAGAGCTTTGCGGGCAAAGTGTGCCGATGGGGGCCGACCTGTTGTTTCGAGCTCGCTCTGCCCCGAATTTCGTTTTCGGGGTTGAACTCTGCGAAGACTTATGGGCACCTGTCCCCCCCAGTACGCATCACGCCCTGGCAGGCGCCACTATGTTGTTCAATATTTCCGCCAGTGATGACCTGATTGGGAAATCAACTTATCGTCGCGAACTGGTGAAATCCCAGTCCGGACGCTGCATCGCCGGCTACGCCTATTGCTCAGCCGGAGTCGGTGAATCAACCACCGACTTGGTCTTCGGAGGCCATTGTATCGCGGCAGAAAATGATACTCTCATGCAGGAATCCGATCGTTTTAAACGCGACCCGGACTACATGATCGCTGACTTCGATGTAGATCTCCTGCAACAGCAACGCCGGCAGCATACGGCCTTCCGTGATGCCATGGCATCCCATTACGGCAACCATCAACCTCCGCGCCAGCATCGTGACATCGAATTCGAGGCCATCAGCGTTAAAAATCCTTCCATCCCTCTTAAACGCCAAATCGGCCCCCTGCCGTTTGTTCCGGGCAACGCTTCACAGCGTAAAGAAACCTGCCGGGAAATATTTGCCATCCAAAGCTCCGGCTTAGCCGAACGCCTCGAACATACCGGCATCCGCGATCTGGTAATCGGTCTCTCGGGTGGGCTCGACTCTACCCAAGCCCTCCTGGTCGCCACGGAAGCCTGCAACCGCCTGGGACTAAGCCACTCGCATATCCACGGCATAACTATGCCGGGGTTCGGCACCTCGCAGCGCACCCTGAAAAACGTCCAGGACCTCTGCCTGAACTTGGGAGTTGCACTGCAAACAATTGACATAACAGAAGCCAGCAACCAACACTTCATAGATATCGGACATGACACCAAAACGCATGACACCGCTTATGAAAACACTCAGGCCCGCCTCCGCACCATGATCCTCATGAATAAAGCCAACATGCTGAATGCACTGGTGGTAGGGACCGGCGACCTCTCGGAATTAGCCCTAGGTTGGTGCACATACAACGGCGACCATATGAGTATGTACGCCGTAAACACCGGCGTTCCCAAAACCCTGATAACCTTCCTCATTGAATTTGTCGCCAACAATTGGGCCGAACAAGAAGTGGCGGCCACCCTCAGGGACATTCTGGAAACTCCCGTGTCACCCGAACTCCTGCCACCGGATGTTGAAGGAAAAATCAGCCAGCACACCGAACAAACCATCGGCCCCTATGAACTGCACGATTTCTTCCTCTATCAAATGGTACGCTGCGGCTTCCCGCCCGAAAAAATCCTCTTCCTCGCTCAGCAGGCATTCGCCAATGCCTATGACCAACAGACCATACTTAAATGGTTGCGGGTATTCATCACCCGTTTCTTCAATAACCAGTTCAAACGTTCATGCCTTCCAGATGGGCCAAAGGTGGGAACCATCGCCCTCTCACCCCGGGGGGACTGGCGCATGCCCAGCGACGCCTCCGCCGAGGAATGGTTACGTCGCCTTGATTGGCACTACCTCGCGAAATGAAATATGGTTCGGGACACGGTCCCGCAACTGTGGGGCAGAGGCCGACCGACTGGATCGGCAGTGATCCCGCTTGAACGGGAGAACCGTAAAGGTCGGGAGCCTGGTTCATGAAGGGAACGGTAAAGTTCGGGAGTTTGGTTCATTCATTCCATTGCAATTTCGTGAAAACCGCAAAAACCAAGTAAGTGAAAAGAAAAAGCAAGGCGGGGTAACAAGCTTACGCTGAGCCGGGGTTGCGCCTGGTACGGCGGGTACACAATAGAGCGACAAGGGCCAGCACCCCGGTCATAAGCACCGTGCCGGGCTCCGGTACCGCCATTATATTCGTCTGCACCGAACCGCCGAGAAAACTTTGAGCGGGATTTCCACCACTAGTATCATGCAACGCCCACGGGGTTCCCGGGCTATCGGGATCCTCGCCCATACTGCTGATGCCGTAATAAGTCCCCTCCGGGATGGAAGAAACGTCGAC
>JAWOEV010000128.1:0-4831 GCA_046482565.1 Lentisphaeria bacterium
TCCATATTGATTTCGCTCGTCTCGTGAGCGACTTGCCGAAATAAACTGTTTGGATGGCCAGTATTAAACATTCCTAGGATAACCTTGCCGGAAGCGGTCAAATGGACCCTTCGCTGCGGGGGCGGCTATCGCCTTCCCGAGCCCACCCGGATCGCGGACCACAGCGTGACCGAACTGCGGAAAAGAATATTGGGAGGGGTAGGAAATCCTTAAGCCCGGCTAACCCGGATCTTGCACGAAACAACAGTGTAGCAGTCAGATTTATCCGCCGAAGCTGCCCGAGCGTAGGCGGATGTGATGCTGTTGCTTCGCCCTCCGGGTGAAAAATGAGATTATGCACCGGGTTACAAAGTGTATCTTTATAACATGCAATATAAGCCTTGGTATTCATATACATATCCCGCATAATCTCATTTTTTCATGCAATGGCCGGGCTAAAGATAGGGCCGAAACCCTGCTTTGTCAAAGGTCTGAATGGCGGGTTCAGGAAAGTTGGATTATTTTCGATCGAGGGTATCGTTTACGAATACTGGTAGATGTGAATGCGGATCGCCGAACCTGTGCATCCGAAACAGGCCAATCCATTGCGAAGTTTTAAGCCGGACGGGGTACGACGCTACAATTTGAACATTTTTAACGGAAAGGGTTACGTGTGATTTTACATAGCTTTGTTTGTGGACGAATACTCAAGGGTTTGAATTCTGCAGGCGGTGGTACTCAAATTAAAATTCGGTATCGCTGTTTGGTAACGCTCGTGTTGTTGCTGTTGCTGGGGCCACTGGTGCGGCTCGAAAGTGCCATTGTCCGCATCCAGATTCTGCAGACTACCGATTTACATGGCTATGTCGAGAAAAGTGATAAGCTTGAAGACGGCGGGGGAATGCTGAGAATTGCCACCGCCTTAAAGCAACGGCGGCAAGCTTTCGGCCCCAAACGGACTTTGCTGATCGATTCCGGTGATACGGTGCAGGGTACTTGGGAAGCGGCGCTCACTCGCGGCCAAGTGGGGATAGAATTTCTGAAGTATATGGACTATGACGTGTGGGCACCCGGAAATCATGAGCTTGACTACGGTGTCAAGCGCTTACACGCCTTCTGCCGAGAAACAAAAGACTTTGTCACTGCAGCCAACCTCGGCATAACCACTGCCGAAGGGGAATACCGGCCCCCGCCCTGGCGACTGTTCAAGCGCGGTCCGGCCCGTATAGCCGTGATCGGGGCGACTTCGTCGGCGATGGATGCCTGGTTCTGGGGAAAGCAGTTCGAAGGTTACACAGTTCAAAAGGCATACGACGTCCTCCCGAAAGTGCTCGCCAGAGTTCTGGTGATGAAGCCGGACATGGTAATTCTGGCGGCTCATCAGGGGTGGCTACCCAATGAATCCCGGGGCCTGAATGAAGTTAAAAAGATCGCCGAAGAATATCCGGAGATAGATCTCATCCTCGGGGGGCATACCCATTGGCCGCACGCCGGTAAGACGATTGGGCCGAATACTTGGTATATGCAGGCCGGACGCGACGCCGACATGATTGGCGTCGTTTTTGCCGAAATCGATACGGACAAGGATCGCGTGCTGGATATCTCCTCGCGGCTCGTGAAAGTGACGCGTTCTGTGGCAGACAAAGATCCGGTTTTAAACAAACGATTGGATAAATGGATGCAGCACGCGCGGCGGGAAGGACGGAAGGTTGTCGGGCATACAAATACCGGAATCAGTTCGAAGGGGCGACTGGGAAAGGATTGTGAAAAGTTCGAATTATTGTGCCGGGCATTGGCCGAAGCCACTGATGCCGAAGCGGTTATCCACAGCCGTCTGACGCGTTTCGATCTCGATGCCGGGCCGATCACTAAAAAGGAGGTTTATCTCATGGCTCCTTATGAAAACGGGGTCGGTGTGGCGGAACTGACACCGCAGGAGATCATGCGCATTATGGAGGAACAACACGCCAAACGCAACTCATATGTCGCCTGCGGTCTGTGGGGGTATAGGGTGCGTTTTAACGAGCAGGGCAGGGCAACCGGATTGTTTGCCGCAAATGGTGAAAAGGTTGCCGGGGGGAAGCGAATCAGCGTCGCCTTCAACAGCTACACCTTGGCCAGCGGTGGCGGCCGCTTCCCGATCCTGCGTAAGATAACCCGACAACCCGCAGCCAATTTGCAAGATACCGGTCTCATGACCCGCGAAGTGCTGGAAGCTTATATTCGTCGGCACAGTCCGTTGAAGCTGTGGAAGCCACAGCCATAAGCTGGAAAAGCCAAGCTGCAATACTGTTGCTTCGTGCAAAAACCGGGCTAACATGACCGTCCGCGAAAAGGTATCAGGCCCATGCTCGTGCCTATTTCGGATGAGATTTTGTCTTTTCGGCGGGAATCGCTAGCCGTAAGCTAACGGTTTCCGCCGAAAAGACGAAAGATCGCCGAAAGAGACACGAGCCCTTCGGGTTGGGGCGGCGGTAGCCCCTCTCGGGCTTTTGCGCTGTAAAGCATCCTGCTGGCCAGCAGGACAGCGCAAAAGCCCGAGAGGAACCACCGGCGCTCCCAACATGGACCTGAGACCTTTTCGCGGACGGTCTAACATGGCGTCTGATAAGGGGGGGGATAGAACTCCGATATTATGCAAATCCCGTGGCACCGCCGATGAGCGATAGCGATAGTGGTTAGGGTAATTATGCTTTGCTTCGGTCACACGTTTCGGCGGCGGCGACGAAGATGGGGAAGGATGCTTCCGATTCCGGGTCTGTGCCCTGAAAAGTCTGCCAAAAAACCGTCTTGTAACCCGCTTCTTCCAGCCAGTCATTAATCTGTTCCTGGTTGAATCCGAGCCAGAGAGAGCCGAAAGTGTCTTTGGCAGATTCGTCTTCGTGTTTTACGCGATCTACAATTACGATTCGCCCGCGCGTTTCGAGGTGCCGGCGCAGATTTTCAAGAAGAGCCAGCGGACGGGCCACTTGATGCAGTACGAAATGCAGAAGTAGGGCGTCACAGGGAGGCAACTGATCTGCCAGTTCCTCAGCACTGCTGTGCAGGAACGTGACATTTTCGAGACCGGTTTGGCGACAGCGCGTCCGCGCCCGTCGTAGCATGGCGGCGGATTGATCTACGGCATAGACGCGATCGGCCAGAGCCGAGAGAAAAGGCAGGAGTAAACCCGTCCCGGTCCCCAGATCCGCCACCGTAAGTCCCCGAGGTGCCATCGACGCGAGAGCTAGCAGACTGGCATAAGTATTGTGAAGCAGCTTGCCGATATTATCCCATTGCGCCGCCTTTTCTTCGGCGAAATCTTCGACGGCTCGCTGGCGTTGGTACAGCGATTCTTCCAAGCGTTTTAAATCCGGGTGTTCGCTATGCCCCAGTTGTTCGAGGTACGGCCGGAACAACTCCCGGTCCGATTCCGGTTCACGCATTGTGTAATAGGCTTTGGTTCCCTCTTTCCGGACGTGAACAAGCTGAGCGTTACGCAGAGCCCCGAGATGCCGGCTTATACTGGGTTGCGGCAAATCGAGTACCTGGCAAAGCTCAAAAACATTCAATTCTTCGTGATAGAGCAGGCGCAGGATTCGCAACCGGGTGGGGTCAGCCAAAGCTTTCAGAATTCGGACCTGCCGATCAGATCCCATCTGATAATCGGGAATCGTTTGCTGGTTAACCGTGTTGCCCTTGCTACCATGTTCATTGGAAGTCATTTTGTCGTACCCGATATATCTGTGGTGCTGTCTTGAAAATCAACTCGGCAATGTACAAAAATAGTATGCCGTAAGTTAAAATTCAAAGCATCGGGTGATTTATGCAACGTCTGAGGTATGCATGGACAGTGATTCTCCATGCCCCGCGTACAGATAATCACCTACGTCTACTTCCCATTTGCACGCGTTGCCGTCCGGGACCACGGTGTGGTTCGTACCGTCTTTTTCTCGCACATATGCTTTTATCTGAGTCAGGTCTGTATCGAAGCTGTATATAAACGAACTTTCCCACGGATCACCACCGCCGTAATCACTGTCGCCGATGACGAGGTTGGCGTTGACGTCAACATCGCCATACACGTCGAATTCGGATAGTTCTCCACCAACACCTTCACCTTCTGGAATCAGCTCGCCTTTAATCAGTTCGCCTTCTATGTGAATTGAATAATATCCATCAGTCGGTATCTCCGGATCATAATTGAGTTTATACGTGGCTTTATTTTCTCCGAACTTACGGGGTCAGAACTTACGGGGTCAGGCCTTGGAATTTGTAATTGTTTTCAGCAGGGACTAGTACCCCTTCGCGGCACGCATTAATTACATATTCCAAGGCCTGACCCCGATTTCAAATTCCAAGGCCTGACCCCGCTTTCTCTTGTCAATTTTATTTCGGGACAATTCGGCGGCCTATCCTGAAAACCTCCTTCGGCTGGGGGCTCGCTGACCGTTCTTTAATGTCTTGTAGTTTTGGACGTAACGATGCAAATACAGGATACTTATTGATTAATTTACTCAACGCCTCAAAATGTCGCTTGTCGGCATATTTCATTAGCTTTTCAATATCATTACGGTACCGATCGGGGGATTGTTCCATTTGAGCTTTAAGAGTACTTCCGCTGATGATCGCCTTGTAAAAATCTTCGTATCTTGCACACAACACAGGTATAAGCTCGGGGCAACCGCATTCATGAAGAGATCTGGAATAGAGCTTCTGTTCCCGCCAGTCGGAAAAGTCAGCGGTTCTAAGGTGATCGGCTATAGCACGACAAAGCCAGATTTCTTCCGGTTGTCCCCGAACCACATCGCGACACCATTCCACCCATTGTTTGTCAAATGATTCACCAAGCTCGCAATTGATTGCAGTTTCG